>DASVSW010000109.1:0-4211 GCA_036387895.1 Sphingomonas sp. | reverse complement strand
CAAGGGCTCCAAGGTCTATCTCGAAGGCCAGATCCAGACGCGCAAGTGGCAGGACCAGAACGGGGCCGACCGCTACACGACCGAGGTGGTGGTGCCGCGCTTCGGCGGCGTGCTGACGATGCTCGACGGCCCCGGCGGCGGTCAGGGCGGCGGTGGCGGTGGCGGCCGCGACTTCGGCGGCGGTGACGATTTCGGCGGCGGCTCGTCGGGCGGTGGAGGCTTCGGCGGCGGCTCGCGCAGCGGCGGCGGCAAGGGCGGCTTCGGCCAGTCGGGCGGCTTCGCGGACGATCTGGACGACGACGTCCCCTTCTAAGGGGGCGCGTCCGCCATGGAGCTTTCCGAAAGCGAGAACCCGGACGTCGGCGCGGCCGTGGTCGCGTCCTACGACGTCGAGGGCGCGCGCGAGCGGCGCGAGATGGCGGACATCGCCGATTTCGCCGCGGAGCTGCTCGGCGCCCCGCTCGCGGCCGTGGCGGTGATGCGCGGCGACCACCAGCATTTCCTCTCCACCCACGGCACCGACCTCACGGGCAACTCCCGCGCGCTGACCTTCTGCACGCATTTCGAGGGCCGCCCGGACGTGGCCGTGGTGCCGGACGCCACCGTCGACGAGCGCTTCCGCGAGAACCCGCTCGTCACCGGCGACATGCATCTGCGCTTCTACGCCGGCGCCAACATGGTGACGCCGGAGGGGCATAACCTCGGCACCGTCTGCGTCTACGACACCGAGCCGCGCGCAGGCCTCACGCCGATCCAGGAGCACGGACTCCAACTGCTCGCCAAGGCCGCCATGGGCCGGCTGCACGACCGCCGCGTCGAGACCGAGCGCGAGGCCGCGCGCGCGCGCAACCGGGCGCGCCTCGCCGAAAGCGAGCTCAAGTTCCGCACCCTCGCCGACGCCATGCCTCAGATGGTGTGGTCGACGCTGTCCGACGGCTTCCACGATTATTTCAACGCGCGCTGGTACCAGTTCACCGGCATGCCGGAAGGGTCGACCGACGGCGAGGCGTGGAACGGCATGTTCCACCCGGAGGACCAGGAACGCGCCTGGAGCCTGTGGCGGCGCAGCCTGGAGACGGGCGAGCCCTATGAGGTCGAGTACCGCCTGCGCCACCGCAGCGGCCGTTACCGCTGGGTGCTCGGCCGCGCGCTCCCCGTCCGCGACGCCGAAGGGCGGATCACGCGCTGGTTCGGCACCTGCACCGACGTCCACGAGCAGAAGCTGGCGATGGAGGAGCGCGAGGTGGTGAGCCAGGAGCTCAGCCATCGCATCAAGAACATCTTCTCCGTCATCTCCGGGCTGATCACGCTGACCGCGCGCGGCCGGCCGGCGATGGCGGAGGCCGCCGCCGACTTGCGCGAACGGATCACCGCGCTCGGCCGCGCGCACGACCATGTCCGCCCGCACAGCGCCCGGTCGCGCCCGGCGCTCGGACCGGACAGCCTCCACGGCCTCCTCGCCGAGCTGTTCGCGCCCTATGGGCGCATCCGCGTCGAGGGCGACGAGGTCGCGGTCGACGACCGATCCGCGACGCCGCTCGCCTTGCTGTTCCACGAGCTCGCTACCAACGCCAGCAAGTACGGCGCGCTGTCCGCCGAGGGCGGCGAGGTCGTCGTGACCGTCGCGCGCGAGGGCGCCGGCGACAAGACCGACCGCGTCCGCCTCCGCTGGACGGAGCGCGGCGGCCCGCCCGTGACGGCCCCCACCGGCGCGCCCGGCTTCGGCACCCAGCTCGTCGAGCTCAGCGCCATCCGCCAACTAGGCGGCGCGATCCGCCGCGACTGGAATCCGGCGGGGCTGGTGGTGGAGGTGGACGCCCCGCTGACCGCGTTCAGCCGGGGGTAGGGAAGACCCTACCCTCCTCCCCCGCCAGGGGGAGGTGGCCGGCTTAGCCGGACGGAGGGGGAGGACCGCTCAAGCGTTCGGGAGTCCTTCCCCTCCACCATGCTGCGCATGGTCCCCCTCCCCCTGGCGGGGGAGGATCGGCGGGGCGATACGAACAGCCGGCTCTCCGGCTAAGATGGAAAGGCTGAACCTACGCGCTGACCCGCTCGCCGACGGCCGGCAGCAGGTCGTTCGCTGCCGCCGGCTCCTGCTCCGCCAGCCGCGCCGCGGCCAGGATCTCCGCCTCGCTGAACGGCTTGCGGACGAAGCCCAGCGCCTCGCAGGGCTGGTCGATCTGCGACGGGTTGGCGGTCACGAAGACGACCTTGACGCCGTGCTGCGTCGCGAGCCGCCGGGCGATCTCCGGCCCCGTGCACCCGTCGCGCAGGTTCACGTCGACCAGCGCGAAGTCGCACGCCGACGCCGCCGCCAGCGCGGCCTCGCTGTCAGGGGCGATCGCATGCACCCGGTATCCCGCATCCGTCAGGATGCGTTCCAGGTCGAGGGCGACGAAGATCTCGTCCTCGACGATCAGCGCGGTTTTACCCATGAACTTAACTCAGGCTAATTAGCTGGATCGAACGTGATCCAGCTAAGTTGGTTCCCGAGACGTTTTTACAATTTCAGCAGGAAAACAGCGTGTTCGGCCAGCAGGTTGGCCGCCGCCGAGCCCGTAGGCGCTCCCCGGGACAGGAACCAGGCGCGTTCCACCGCGATCCCGCGCTCGGCGACGAAGCCGCGGAAGTCGTCCACCGTCAGGTGATGGATGTTGGGCGTGTCGTACCAGCGCTCGGGCAATAGCGGCGTGACCGGCATCCGCCCGCCCCAGAGCAGCGACAGCCGCACGCGCCAGTGCGCGAAATTGGGAAACGACACGAACACCCGCCGGCCGATGCGGAGCATCTCGTCCAATACCTGATCAGGCGCGCGCGCCGTCTGCAGCGTCTGGCTGAGGATGGCGTAGTCGAACCCGCCCGACGGATAGTCGGCCAGGTCCACGTCGGCGTCGCCCTGCACAACCGACAGCCCGCGCGCGACGGCGGCGGCGACGTTGGCGGGGTCGATCTCCAGCCCGCGCGCGTCCACCCCCTTCCCGTCGCGCAGCGCCGCCATCAACGCCCCGTCGCCGCACCCCACGTCGAGCACGCGCGCGCCGGGCGCGACATGGTCGGCGATCAGCTGGAGGTCGGGGCGGAGGATCACAGGGCTGCCCACCCCCTATTCTCGTCACCCTGAACTTGTTTCAGGGTCCATCGCGGTCCGCTCGACCAAGCCGGAGTCGTGTGCACCACGATGGATGCTGAAACGAGTTCAGCATGACGGGGTTTGGGGGCGAGGCTCACGCGCGCGTCCGGAACGGCACCGGCTCCAGCCCGAGCGTCACCGCCAGGTCCACCCGGTCCCCGTTCTCCGCCTCGATCAGGTTGATCTTCCAATCACGACGCCAGCGCTTCAGCTGCTTCTCCCGCGCGATCGCGCTCAGCATGTCGGCGAACAGCTCGTAGCGCACGAGCCGGATCGCTCCGTATCGTGAGGTGAACCCCGGAACGGTCCCGGTCCGATGCTGATGCAACCGCGCCACGAGATCGGAGGTCACCCCGATGTAGATCGTGCCCAGCCGGTCGCTGGCGAGAATGTGGACGCACGGTTGTTTCATGGCTCTCCCCCGTCCTACCTGATCCGTCATGCTGAACTCGTTTCAGCATCCATCGTCGTGCACGCGGCCAAGCTTGGTCTTGTGGCGCTACCCTGGATGCTGAAACGAGTTCAGCATGACGGTAGGAGGTGGACAAGGTCACGCCACCGCCCTCAGGAACCCGTCCACCACCCGGTTCAGCTCCGGGCTCTCCAGCAGGAAGGCGTCATGGCCGAACGGGCTCGACAGCTCGACGAAGCTCGCCGCTGCGCCCGCGGCGTTGAGCGCGTGGACGACGCTGCGCGACTCCGCGGTCGGGTACAGCCAGTCGGTGTCGAAGCTGACCAGGCAGAAGCGCGTGGCCGTCCCCCGGAACGCGTGCGCCAGCAGCCCGCCATGCTCCTCCGCCAGGTCGAAATAGTCCATAGCCCGGGTGATGTAGAGGTAGCTGTTGGCGTCGAACCGGTCGACGAAGCTCAGGCCCTGGTGGCGCAGATAGCTCTCCACCTGGAAATCCGCATCGAACCCGAAACTCTTGGCGTCCCGCGCTTGCAGCCGCCGGCCGAACTTCTCGGTCAGCCCCGCTTCGGACAGATAGGTGATGTGCGCCGCCATCCGCGCTACGGCGAGCCCCGCGCTCGGGGGCTCGCCGCCATAGTAATCGCCCCCCGCCCAGCGCGGATCGGCCAT
>DASVSW010000108.1:0-8496 GCA_036387895.1 Sphingomonas sp. | reverse complement strand
AACGTGTGGCGGGGCTGGGATCGGGCGCGCACCGCCGAGGCGAAGCGGCTGGGCGTGCCGGCCGACCTGTACGGACCCAAGACGCCGCAGCTCCTGGCCGAGTGGGACCGCGCCCACCCCGAACCGCGCGTCACCGCCGCCACCGTCGCCGACCATGTCGAGCACATCGCCCGCGTCGCCGGCCGCCGGGCGGTCGGGCTCGGCGGCGATTACGACGGCATCGGCGGCACGGGGCCGGAGGGGATGAAGGGCGTCGACGGCTATCCCGTCCTCCTCGCCGAGCTGGCGCGCCGCGGCTGGAGCGACGCCGACCTGGCCGCGCTCACCAGCAGCAACATTCTGCGCGTGCTCGAGCGGGCCGACGCCGTCGCCGCTGCTTCACGTGGAACATCGCCCATCGACGCCGTCGACCCGCTCGCGCGGCCCTAGAAGCCGGACAGGAAGCTCGCGACGTTGCGCCCCAGCGCGTCGACCGCGTAGCCGCCCTCCATGATGATCGCGGTCGGCAGAGCCAGTCCGGCGATGTCGCGGGCGAGGACGGGATAATCTTCCGTCTCAAGCGCGAAATGCGAGATCGGGTCGCCCGCCCAGGTGTCCGCGCCGAAGCTCACGACCAGTGCCTCCGCCCCGAACCGGGCGATGGCGTCGAGCGCGGTCGCCTGCGCCCGCCGGAACGCGTCGAGCTTGGTCCCCTGCGGCAGCGGCAGGTTCAGCGTCGCGCCCCGCCCCTCGTCTTCTCCCACCTCGTCGGCATGGCCCCAGTAGAAGGGGTAGTCGGTCGCCGGATCGGCGTGGACCGACGCGTAGAGCACGTCGCTGCGGCGCCAGAAGATGTCCTGCGTCCCGTTGCCATGATGGTAGTCGATGTCGAGCACCGCGACCCGGGCCAGCCCTGCGTCGCGGAACGCCTGCGCCGCCACCGCCGCCGCGTTGATGTGGCAGTAGCCGCCGCAATAGTCCGCCCCGGCATGATGGCCCGGCGGCCGGCACAGCGCGAAGGCGGCGCGCTCGCCTTCCCGGACCGCCGCGACGGCGGCGAGCGCTCCTTGCGCGCTCCGATAGCTCGCCTCGAAGGCGTGCTCCCCGATCGGTGTGGTCGCGTCGAACGCATGGCGCCCGAGCAGCGCGTCGACCCGTGACAGGGTCAGCGGACGCCGGCCCACCACCGGGAACGCGTAAGGGATCGCGTCGCCGCTCCGCCCCGCCTCGCGCCACAGCCGGGGCGCGTCCCGCAGGAACCGCAGGTAATCGGGATCATGGACCGCCTGGATCGGTTCGATCCCCCGGTCGGGCGGGACCTCGGTCGGTCCCAGCGCCGCGAGTATCGCGTCCACGCGCTCAGGCTTCTCGGCATAGGCGGTGAACCCGCCATTGTGCATTTCCTGCGCCGGCGCGTGCAGCCGCTGGCGGGGGTCGTGGAATATCCGCATCAGGCCTCCTCGGGCACGAGCCGCAGCACGAGGTATCCGGCCGCTGCCGACAGCACCGACCCGGCGAGCACGCCCAGCTTCACCTCCTCGACCAGGTCGGGCCGCCCCGGAAAGGCGAGGCCGCCGATGAACAAGCTCATCGTGAACCCGATGCCCGCCAGCAGCGAGACGCCGTACACCGGCCCCCAGCCGCACGCGCCCGGCTTGGGCGCGATCCCGGCCCGGACCGCCAGCCAGACCGCGCCGAACACGCCCAGCTGCTTGCCCAGGAACAGCCCGAGCACGATCGCGACGACCAGCGGCTCGGTGAGGCCGCCGAAGCCGCGCAGCGCCACGCCGGCGTTGGCGAAGCCGAATAGCGGCACGATCAGGAAGGCGACCCAGGGCGCCAGCGCGTGCTCGATCCGGTGCAGCGTCGAATCGCCGGCGTCCGGGGCCGCGGGCGTCGGCCGGATCGGGATCACCGCCGCCGCCAGCACGCCCGCGATCGTCGCATGGACCCCCGATCGCAGCACGAGCAGCCACAGGATCGCGAAGCCGAGCAGGTACGGCCAGGGCGCGCGCACCCCGCCGCGCCCGAGCGCCCACATCGCCGCCAGCACGCCCGCCGCCCCGGCCAGCGCCGGCAGGCTCAGCCCATGGCTGTAGGCCAGCGCGATGATGGCGACCGCGCCCATGTCGTCGACGATCGCGACCGTGGTCAGGAACAGCTTCAGCTGCGCCGGCACCCGGCTGCCGAGCAGCGCCATCACCCCGATCGCGAAGGCGATGTCGGTCGCCGCCGGGATCGCCCATCCGCGCGACAGGCCGTCCTCGCCGCGCGTGACGAACAGGTAGATCAGCGCCGGCACCGCCATGCCGCTCGCCGCCGCCAGCACGGGCAGCCGCCGGTCGGCGGGCTGCGACAGGTTGCCGTCGACCAGCTCGCGCTTGATCTCGAGACCGACGAGCAGGAAGAACAGCGCCATCAGCCCGTCGTTGATCCACAGCTCGACGGTCATCGCGCCGATGGCGGGGGCCAGCGTCGGGCCGACCTCCAGGTGCCGCCAATGCTCATACGCCTCGCGGAGCGGCGAGTTGGCGACGATCATCGCCACCGCCGCCGCGGCCATCAGGACGATGCCGCCCAGCGCCCCCGAGGTCAGGAAGCGCCGGAGCGCGCTGGCCGGACGCACGGGCTGCACGACGCTCACGATCAGCTAGCCTTCGCCAGCGCGTCCGCGATCAGCGCCCGCGTGTTCGCGACCCCGTAGAGCGCGATGAAGCTCCCCATGCGCGGCCCCTGGCTCGATCCGAGCAGCGTCTCGTACAGCGCCTTGAACCAGTCGCGTAGAGGTTCGAACCCGCCCGTCTTGCCGATCTCGTACACCGCGTTCTGGATCGTCTCCGCGTCCGCGCGTTCGCCCAACGCTTCCAGCTCCGTGTCGAGCCGGCGCAGGGCGTCCGCCTCGGCCGCCGTCGGCGCGCGGCGCTGGAGCGTCGGCGCTACGAAGTCGCGGGCGTAGTTCAGCGCGTAACCGATCAGCCGGTCGAGCTCGGGATGCGTCTCCGGCGAGGCGTCGGGAACGTAGTTCGACAGATAGCCCCAGACCTGCTCCTTGGTCGCCTCGCCCATGACGCCGACGAGATTGAGGAGCAGCCCGAACGTCACCGGCAGCGTCGCCTCCGGCACCCGGCCGTCATGGACGTGGTGCACGGGATTGCCGAGCCGCTCCTTGACCGGCTGGTCGCGCCAGTTCGCGCGAAACTGCCAATAGTCGTCGACCGCGCGCGGGATCAGGCCGAGGTGGAGCGACTTCGCCTTTTTTGGCTCGCGATAGATGTAGAAGGCCAGGCTCTCCTCCGGCCCGTAGGTCAGCCATTGCTCGATCGAGAGGCCGTTGCCCTTCGACTTCGAGATCTTCTCGCCATGCTCGTCGAGGAACATCTCGTAGTTGAACCCCTCGGGCGGGCGGCCGCCGAGCACGCGGGCGATCTTGCCCGACTGGATCACCGAGTCGATCAGGTCCTTGCCCGCCATCTCGTAGTCGACGCCCAGCGCCACCCACCGCATCGCCCAGTCGACCTTCCACTGCAGCTTGGCGAGGCCGCCCAGCACGGACTGCTCGACCACGTCGCCTTCATCCTCAAACCGGATCAGCCCGGCCTCGGCATTGACGACCTCGATCGGCACCTGCAGGACGATCCCGGACTTGGGGCTGACGGGCAGCACGGGCGAGTAGGTGGCGCGGCGCTCGGCGCGGAGCGTCGGCAGCATCACGTCCATCACGCCGGCGTAGTTGCGCAGCACGACTTTCAGCATGTCGTCGAAGCCGCCGGACGCGTACCGCTCGGTCGACGACAGGAACTCGTAATCGAAGCCGTAGCGGTCGAGGAAGTCACGCAACCGCGCGTTGTTGTGCGCGGCGAAGCTCTCATGTGTCCCGAACGGGTCGGGGATGCGGCTCAAGGGCCGGCCCAGGTGCTCGCGCAGCATCTCGCCGTTGGGTACGTTGTCCGGCACCTTGCGCAGGCCGTCCATGTCGTCGCTGAACGCGATCAGCCGCGTCGGCTGGTCGGACAGCGCGTGGAACGCGTTCCGCACCATCGTCGTCCGCAGCACCTCGTTGAACGTGCCGATGTGCGGCAGCCCCGACGGCCCGTACCCCGTCTCGAACAGGATCGGCTCGGGCTTTCCGTTTTTGGCCGGCTTTCCGTCCGGCCAGCGCTTCAGCAGCTTGCGCGCCTCTTCAAAAGGCCAGGCTTTGGACGCGAGGGCGGCGGCGCGGATTTCGTCGGTCATAGGCCGGCGCGACTAACGCGAACCCTGTTCACGGTGAAACCATAATCGAGAGTGGATGCTGGATTCACGCTCCGAGCCGCTGGTCGGATCGCCATCGCTCACCCTGCGTTCACCGCCGTCGCGCCTATCCGAGCGCGATCCAGGTAATCGGGCGTAGCGTATGACCAAGCATCTTATCACCCTCGTCCTGCTCACTTCCGTCACGCCGGTCTGGGCGCAACAGGCCTCCGCGCCCCCCGCTCAGGAGCCCGTGGACGACGCCGCACCTGCCGAGGAGGATGCGGAGGCCGAAGAGGTCGTCGTCACCGGCCAGCGCGAGCGCGGGTCGGTCGCGGGCGACATCCCTCCCGTCCAGCAGCTGCGCCCAGCCGACATCCGCTCCTACGGCGTCGGGACGGTGAACGAACTCCTCGCCGAACTCGGCCCCCAAACTCGCAGCGGTCGCGGCGGTCCGCCGGTGGTGCTGCTCAACGGCCGCCGCATCTCAGGCTTCCAGGAGATCCGCGACCTGCCCACCGAGGCGATCGCGCGGGTCGACATCCTGCCGGAGGAGGTGGCGCTCCGCTACGGCTTCCGCGCCGACCAGCGCGTGGTGAACTTCGTGCTCCGCCGCCGCTTCCGGTCGACCACCGTCGAGCTGGCCGACAGGATCGCGACGGAGGGCGGGCGCAACCAGCTCGAAGCCGATCTCGGCCTGCTCCAGATCCGCGGCGACGACCGCGTCAACCTGGCCCTGGAGGCGCAGTCGAGCGGCGCGCTGCTCGAGACCGAGCGCGACATCGTCAGCCGGTTCGGCACGGGCGAGCAGGATCCATTCCGCTCGCTCCTGCCGGAGAACCGCACGATCGACCTGAACGCCGTCTACGCCCGGCCGATCGGGCGCGTCGCGGCGACGGTGAACGGCCAGCTGCAGGTGAACGACACCGAGGCGCTGCTCGGCCGCGCGGGCGTGGATAGCTTCGGCCTGGGCCAGTCGAGCCGGCAGATCACCGGACGCCTCGCGACGACGCTCAACGGCGACGCCGGGCGGTGGCGCTGGACCTTCACCGGCGCCTACGACCGCGTCGCGTCCGAGACGTTCACCGACATCGAAGGCGCGAACCCCAACCGCGCGGAGTCGACCTTTAGCACGGGCGCCGCCAACCTCCTGCTGAGCGGCCCCGCCTTCGCGCTCCCGGCGGGCGATGTGTCCGCGACGGTGCGCGTGGGCGGGTCGACGAGCGACTTCGAGAGCCGATCCTTCCGCTTCGGCACGACGACGGACGGTCAGGTCTCCCGCGACCTCGGCAGCGCGCAGGCGAGCGTCGATGTGCCGATCGCCAGCCGCGGCCGCGACGTGCTCGCCGGGCTCGGCCAGCTGTCGCTCAACTTCAACCTGGGCGCGGAGGAGCTGTCGGACTTCGGCACGCTCACCCGCTACGGTTACGGCGCGAACTGGTCGCCGCTCGAGGGCGTGCGGGTGATCGCGTCGATGCAGATCGACGAGGACGCGCCGACCGCGCAGCAGCTGGGCGATCCCAACATCGTCACGCCCGGCGCGAGGGTGTTCGATTACCTCACCGGCGAGACGGCGCTGGTGACGAGCGTCACCGGCGGCAACCCCGACTTGTCGGCGAGCCGGCGCCGTGCTTCGCGGCTGGGGCTGAACTTCCGGCCCTGGAGCGACAAGGACCTGTCGATCCAGGCCGACTACAACCGGGTCCGCACCGATGATCCCGTAGTCGGCTTTCCCGCCGCGACCGCCGCGATCGCGCAGGCCTTTCCCGGCCGCTTCACGCGCAACGCCGACGGACGGCTGACCGCGCTCGACGCGCGTCCGATCAACTTCGCCCGGCAGGAGCGGTCGGAGATCCGCTACGGCTTCAACTTCTCGAAGCCGCTGAAATCGCGAGTGCAACGACAGCTCGAAGCGTTTCGCGCGGGCACGGGGCCGAACCCGTTCGCCGGCATGGAACCGCCGCGCCGCTTCCGCGAGCGCCAGGGCGGCGAAGGCCGGGATGAAGGCCGTCGCGGCGAGGCGCAGGCGGGTGCGGCGCCGGGAGATGGCGGGCCGGGCGGAGGCGGACGCGGGGGCGGACGGTTCGGTGGCGGAGGCGGCCAGGGCGGCGGCCGGCTCCAGTTCGCGCTGTTCCACACCGTGAACCTGACCAACTCGGTGCTGGTCGCGCAGGGCGGGCCGAGCCTCGACCTGCTGAACGGCGACGCGATCGGCAACAACGGCGGGCAGCCCCGCCACGAGATCGAAGGGCAGGCGGGCTACACCAACAACGGCCTCGGCGCCCGGCTGTCGGTCAACTACCGTTCCGGCACCGAAGTCGCCGGCGGGACGGCCGGCACGCCCGAACCGCTCGAATTCGGGAGCCTCACGACGCTCAACCTCCGGCTCTTCGCCGATCTGGGGCAGCGGATCGATTGGGTCCGCCGCAACCCGTGGATGCGGGGGGTCCGCGTCGCCGTGGCGGTGACCAACCTCCTCAACCAGCGCCAGCGCGTCGAGGACGCGGCGGGCGTCACGCCCGTGAACTTCCAGCCGGGGCTGCTCGACCCGCTCGGCCGATCGGTGCGGATTTCGGTCAGGAAGCTGTTCTTCTGATCGCCGACACGGCCCTGTCCTCCCGCCGCGCGACGGGGCTAAAAGGCGGGATCGGACGGGCGAGGAGCGGGTATGGCGGTTGAAAAAGCGATCTTCGTGACGGGCGGGGCATCGGGCATCGGGCTCGCGACGGCGAAGCTCTTCTCGGAACGGGGCTGGCGCGTCGGCCTGACCGACGTCGACGAGGCGAAGCTCGCGGCGGCGATGGCCCGCTTCCCCGCCGAGCGGACCTGGGCGTCGCGGCTCGACGTCCGCGACCGGGACGGCTGGCGCGCGGCGCTGGACGCGTTCACCGCCGCGAGCGGCGGCCGGCTGGACGTGCTGTTCAACAACGCGGGCGTGGGGCTCGGCGGGCCGCTGGCCGAAGCGGACTTCGACGCGATCGACCGGACGGTGGCGATCAACCTCATCGGCGTGATCAACGGCGCGCGGATCGGCCACGCCCATCTGACGCGCACGCCGGGATCGTGCCTGCTCAACACCGCGTCCGCGAGCGCGATCTACGGATCGGCGGGGCTGGCGACCTATTCCGCGACCAAGTTCGCCGTCCGCGCGCTGACCGAGGCGCTGGACGCGGAATGGCATGCCGACGGCGTCCGGGTGCGCGCGCTGGTGCCGGCGTTCATCGACACGCCGATCCTCGACGATGTCGGCGACGGCCGGGGCGACGTGCGCGACTCGCTGCGCGCGGCGGGGCTGGAGATCGGCACGGTCGACGCGGTCGCGAAGGCGGCCTGGGCGGCGGTGCATGGCGAGCGGCTCCACACGCCCGTCGGCGCCACCGCCAGGCGGCTGCTGTTCGCCGCGCGCTGGATGCCCGGGCGGCTGCGCCGGATGATGCGCGCGAGCGCGCTTCGCGCCCGCGAGGCCCGGTCAGTCGCCTAGGATCGCGTCGATCGCCGTCGCCAGCTCGACGTCGCGGTGCGACAGCCCGCCCGCGTCATGCGTCGTCAGCAGGATGTGGACGCGGTTGTAGACGTTGGACCATTCCGGATGGTGGTCCGCCTTCTCGGCCAGGATCGCGACGCGGGTCATGAACCCGAACGCTTCGGCGAAGTCGCCGAACGCGACCGAGCGCGTGATCGCGTCGCGGCTCTCGTCATGGTCCCAGTCGGGCAGAGCGTCCAAGGCCTCGGCCCGCTCCGCCTCGCTCAGCTGCTCGACCACCCGCCCCTCCTTTGTGTTCGTCCCGCCTCGGGGTATGGCCGCGGGCATGGACGAGCAAGAGCCGATCGGCTTCGCCCCGGGTGCCGAAGCCATCGAGCGGATCGCGCGCGACGCGATCGCGAAGCTGCCGGCGCGGTTCCGCGCGCATCTGGACGACATCGTCCTGATCGTCGAAGAACTGGCGGACGATGAGACGCTGGACGCGCTCGGCATCGAGCATCCGCTCGACCTGACGGGCCTCTACGACGGGCGGCCGATGGGCGAGAAATCGTCGGTCGAGTCGGGCGCCCTGCCGGACCGCATCCACCTCTACCGCCGCGCGATCCTGGAGGAGTGGGTCGAGACCGAAGTCCGGCTCGACGACCTGGTGCGGCATGTCACCATCCACGAGATCGGCCATCATTTCGGCCTGTCCGATGACGACATGCACGCGCTGGAGGATGCGGTGACGGGGTGAGGCTCGCGCTGGAGGGGGTGTCGGTCGCGCGCGGCGGGCGGCTGCTCGTCGAGAACCTGACGCTGGC
>DASVSW010000107.1:0-9751 GCA_036387895.1 Sphingomonas sp. | reverse complement strand
GCCCAAGCCGAGCAGGTCGTGCAGGCCGCACAGCGACGTGACGATCGCGTCCAATATTCCTTCGGGCGCTTCCGAGCCGTCGGGCAGGAGCACCGCGGGGGTGGTCATCAGATGGCCGACGTTGCGGACGAAGAGCAGGCTGCGGCCGGGCAGCGTCAGCGTCAGCGTCGAACCGTCGGGCGTCGCGTACTCGCGATCCTCGTTCAGGCGGCGTGTCACCGTGCGCCCGTTCTTCTCGAACCGGTCCTCCAGATCGCCGCGCATCAGCCCGAGCCAGTTGGCGTAGCCGACGGTCTTGTCCTCCGCGTCGACGGCCGCGACCGAGTCCTCGAGGTCGACGATGGTCGTCAGCGCCGATTCGAGCAGCACGTCGGCGACGCCGTCCGGGTCGTCGCCGCCGATCGGGTGCGCGCGGTCGACCACGACCTCGATGTGGAGACCGTGATGACGGAATAGCGCCGACTCGCCGCGCCGGCCGACGAGTTGCGGATGGTCGCCGCCGCCCAGCGCCGACCGCCAGCCCGGCACGGCCTCGTCGAGGAAGGCGCCGGCGCGCGCGATCACCTCCGCGCCCCGCTCGGCGTCGTAGCCGCTTGAGCGCGGCGCCCCCGGGATCGCGTCGGTGCCGTAGAGCGCGTCGTACAGGCTGCCCCACCGCGCATTGGCGGCGTTCAGCGCGAATCGGGCGTTGAGCGCGGGCACGACCAGCTGCGGCCCGGCCGTCGTCGCGATCTCCGCGTCGACCCGCTCCGTGCCGACCGTGAAGGGCTCGGGCTCGGGGACGAGATAGCCGATCTCGCGCAGGTAAGCCTCGTCCACCGGCTCGCCCGCCATGTAGCGCGCGTCGATCAGCCCCTGGAGCTCGTCGCGTCTGGCGAGCAGCGCCCGGTTCTCCGGCGTCAGCCTCGCGAAGATGTCGGCCGTCCCGGCCCAGAAGGCGTCGGGGTCGACGCCCGTCCCCGGCAGCGCGCGCTCCTCGATGAAGCGCTGGAGCACGCCCGCGACCTTCAACCCGTGACGTTCGACGTGTTCGGACAAGCAACCCTCCTCGCATGGTTCGCGCCATCATGCCTGGGGAGGACGGCATGGACTGGCGCAACGGCCGTCTACGCGCAACCCCTCAGGCTTCGTCCAGCCCCAAGGTGACCGCGTCGATGCGTCGCAGCATGTCCGTGAAGCCGTCGACCTCGGCGCGGGTGAAACCCCGGAAGATCCGCCGTTCGAGGTCGAGCGCCTTGGGCGCGATCGCGGCGTAAAGCTCCCGGCCGGAGTCGGTCAGCGTGAGCAGGTGCGAGCGCCGGTCGCCCGGGTTGTCGCCGCGGTCGAGCAGCCCGCGGTCGACCAGCGCGATGGCGGCGCGGCTGACCGTCACCTTGTCCATCCGGGTGCGCTGCCCGATCGCGCCCTGGCTCAGGCCCCCGGCTTCCGCGACCACCGCGATCAGCCGCCATTCCGGGATCGAGAGGCCGAACAGCGACCGGTAGGTGCGCGCGATGGTGTCGCTGACCAGATTGGACGTGACGCTCAGCCGGTATGGGATGAACTCGTCCAGAACCAGAGGTCGCTCGGCCATGACAACCGTTCGTAGCGCTTGACTCGGAGACCGCATAGGCGCAGCGGTTCGTATCATCTGTTACCAAATGAGGACGGCCATGCAGGACGCGACCCAGACCTTGACGCAGGACGCCGGCAACCCGCTCGGGCTGAACGGCTTCGAGTTCGCCGAGTTCACCTCGCCCGATCCCGACAAGCTGGCGGGCCTGTTCGAGCAGATGGGGTTCGTGCCGTCGCACCGGCATCCGACCCGCCAGGTCGTCCGCTACAAGCAGGGCCGGATCAATCTCCTCCTCAACCGCGACGAGACGGGCCAGGCGGCCGAGTTCCGCGCGGCCCATGGTCCGTCGGCGAGCGGCATGGCGTTCCGCGTCGCGGACCCGGCGAGCGCCTACCGGCACGCGATCAGCGAAGGCGCCAAGGCGGTCGACGTCGCGGCGGGGACGCTTGGGCAGGGCAGCTTCGCGATCGAGGGCATCGGCGGGTCGTACCTCTACCTCGTCCAGGACGGCCGCGACCTCTACGCCGACTGGGACGAGGTGCCCGGCTGGCGGGAAGCGGAGCAGGAGAACAATGTCGGGCTCGACCTGCTCGACCACCTCACCCATAACGTCCGTCGCGGCGAGATGCGCACCTGGTCGAGCTTCTACGGCCGGCTCTTCGGCTTCGAGGAGCAGAAGTATTTCGACATCAAGGGCAAGGCGACCGGCCTGTTCAGCCAGGCGATGATCGCCCCCGACAAGGCGATCCGCATCCCCTTGAACGAAAGCCAGGACGAGAACAGCCAGATCGAGGAGTTCATCCGCGAGTACAAGGGCGAGGGCATCCAGCACCTGGCGCTGACGACGGACGACATCTTCGACACCGTGGAGCGGCTGCGCGCCCGCGGCGTCCGGCTCCAGGACACGATCGAGACCTATTACGAGCTGGTCGACAAGCGCGTCCCCGGCCATGGCGAGGACCTGGAGCGGCTGCGCAGGAACCGCATCCTGATCGACGGGTCGGTCGGCGACGAGGGCATCCTCCTCCAGATCTTCACGGAGAACATGGTCGGGCCGATCTTCTTCGAGATCATCCAGAGGAAGGGCAACCAGGGGTTCGGCAACGGCAACTTCCAGGCGCTGTTCGAGAGCATCGAACTGGATCAAATCCGCAGGGGCGTGATCAAGGTCGACGCTTGAGCCCCCTCTCCCCTCGGGAGAGGGAGGGAGCCCGCCATAGGCGGGCGGAAGGGTGAGGGTGACCTGGCCGACGTCCCGCTCCTCACCCTCACCCCGCGCCCGCTTGGCGGGCTTGCCCCTCTCCCGCCGGGAGAGGGGAAGGAGGACAGGACCATGAACGCACCCCGCTCGATCGCCACCGCCGCCGCGACGGCCGCGTACATCCCCGGCTTCGGCAACCACGTCTCGACCGAGGCCGTGCCCGGCGCGCTGCCGATCGGGCGCAACTCGCCGCAGCGGCCCGCTTATGGCCTCTACGCCGAGCAGCTGTCCGGCACCGCCTTCACCGCGCCCCGGCATGAGAACCGGCGGTCCTGGCTCTATCGCATGCGGCCCACCGCCGAGCACCCGCCCTTCCGGGCCTATGAGGGCGCCACGCGGTTCACGAGCGGGAGCGGCACCGCCCCCCTCGCCCCCAACCGGCTGCGCTGGGACCCGATCGCGGACGCCGCACCGGGCGTCGACCTGATCGACGGCATGACCACCATGCTCACCAACCGCCCGCCCGCGGAGCTGGAGGGCGTGGCCGTCCATGTCTACGCCGCGAGCGCCGACATGACGACCCGCGTCTTCTTCGACGCGGACGGCGAGCTGCTGTTCATCCCCCAGGCCGGGCGGCTCGAGCTGCTGACCGAGCTCGGCCGGCTGGAGGTCGCGCCCGGGCAGATCGCGATCGTGCCGCGGGGCGTGCGCTTCCGCGCCCTGCTGCCCGACGGCCGCGCCCGCGGCTACGTCGCCGAGAACCACGGCGCGCTGTTCCGCCTGCCGGATCTGGGCCCGATCGGCGCGAACGGGCTCGCTAACCCGCGCGACTTCGAGACGCCGGTGGCCTGGTTCGAGGACCGGGACGAGCCCGTCGAGGTGATCCAGAAGTTCGCCGGATCGCTCTGGGCGACCGAGCTCGACCACAGCCCGCTCGACGTCGTCGCCTGGCACGGGAACCTCGCCCCCTGCCGCTACGACCTCAGCCGCTTCAACACGATCAACACGGTCTCCTTCGACCATCCCGACCCGTCGATCTTCACGGTGCTGACCTCGCCGACGACGACGCCGGGGCGCGCCAACGCCGATTTCGTGATCTTCCCGCCGCGCTGGATGGTCGCCGAGGACACGTTCCGCCCGCCCTGGTTCCACCGCAACGTCATGTCGGAGGCGATGGGGCTGATCCACGGCGCGTACGACGCCAAGGCCGAGGGCTTCCAGCCGGGCGGGCTGTCGCTCCACAACCTCATGGCCGGCCACGGCCCGGACGTGGCGAGCTGGCAGGGCGCGTCCGCGGCCGAGCTGAAGCCGCACAAGATCGACGGCACCATGGCCTTCATGGTCGAGAGCTGCTGGGCGTATCGTCCCACCGCTTGGGCGCTGGAGCGCGCGCAGCCGGATTACGACCAGGCGTGGATGCCGTTCCCGAAGGCGAAGCTGCCGGGGTGAGCGGCCCCCCTGATCCGCCCCTTGGCGACCTGCCCCGCCTCTACGCCACGCCCACGGGCGTGGCGCTCGGCCCGGTCGACCTGGTGCCGGACGGCGGCGCGCGGGGGTTCGTGCTGGAGATGCGCGCGGGGCGCTTCCACGGCTTCGTCGTCCGTCGCGGCGATCGGGTCCACGGCTACGCCGATCGCTGCCCCCATGCGGGCCTGCCGCTGGCGCAGCGGCTCGACGACTATCTGACGCCGAACGGCGACCTCATCGCCTGTTCCTGGCACTCGGCGCTGTTCGACGTCGAGACGGGCGTCTGCCGCGGCGGTCCCTGCGTCGGCGCCAAGCTCACGCCCTGGCCCGTCGAGGTCAGAGAAGGCCGCCTCGTGACCGCCTCCCCTCCTCGCGATGGAGGCTGAGGAGGATCCCGAACAGGATCAGCACCGTCATCATCGCCGACCCGCCGTACGAGAAGAGCGGCAGCGGGATGCCCACGACCGGCGCCATCCCCATCACCATGGCCAGGTTGATGCCGACGTACAGGAAGAAGGTGAAGGTCAGCCCCATGGCCGCGAGCCGCGTGAACACCGTGGAGCATCGCTGCGCGAGCTCGAAGCCCCACCAGACGATGTAGAAATACAGCGCCAGCACCACGAGGCCGCCCATCAGCCCCCATTCCTCCATCATGGTCGCGAAGATGAAGTCGGTCTGCTTCTCCGGCAGGTAGTCGAGATGGCTCTGCGACCCCTGGAGGAAGCCTTTGCCGAACAGCCCGCTGGAACCGATCGCGATCTTGGACTGGGTGATGTGGTAGCCGGTGCCGAGCGGGTCCGACTCCGGGTCCATGAAGGTCAGGACGCGGTTGCGCTGATATTCGTGAAGCATGCCCCAGGCGACCGGCATCACCGCCGCCAGGACCGCCGCGCCGCCGACGAACCAACGTAGCTGGATGCCCGCCAGGAACATGATCGCGACGCCGGAGAAGCTGATCATCAGCGCCGTGCCGAGATCCGGCTGCAGCATCACCAGCGCGACCGGCACGCCGATCAGCGCCGCGGGCACGATCAACGTCGTCGGCTGGCTGATGTAGCGCGGCGGCACGCCGTGGAAGAAGCGCGCGAGGCTGAGCACCACGGCGAGCTTCATGAACTCGGACGGCTGGATGCGGATGATGCCTAAGTTGATCCAGCGCTGCGCCCCCATGCCGACATGGCCCATCGCCTCGACGGCGATCAGGAGCACGAGCACCACGGCGTAGGAGGGATAGGCGATGGCGCGCCAGGTCTCCGCGGGGACGTAGGACAAGGCCAGCATCACGCCGAACAGCAGCGCGAACCGCAGGCCCTGGTTGAGCGCCCAAGGCGTGAACGAGCCCCCCGCCGCCGAATACAGCGTCAGCAGCCCGAAGCCGGCGGCGGCGAGCACGGCGAACAGCAGTTTCCAGGGCAGCGCGCGCAGCGGCGCGGGCAAGGTGTCGGCACGCAAGATCGGGGAACTCCGGCGGCGAACGGACCGCGACGGTCCCTATTGCCCCGTCGGACGGGCGCGGCGCAACCCCGCGATGGTCCGAGCCGACGGATCGTGCCCGCCATCGGCCCGGCGGCGCGAAACGGCCGGGTGCGTCCCTAACCGGTTCTTGAGATTCGGCGGGCATAGCCGGACGCCTGCCCTTCCCGTCACGGAGCGTCCGTCGATGAAGCCGTTGCCCCTGATCGCGCCCAACCCGCCGCGGCTGTCCGCGATGACGGCGGCGCTGGCGCGCGTGGAGGCGTCCGGCGTGTTCAGCAACAACGGCCCGGAGGTCCGCGCGTTCGAGCGGGAGGCGACCGAGCGGTTGTACGGCGGCCGGGGCGCGTCGCTCGCGGTGGCGAACGCGACGCTGGGCCTGATGGTCGCGATCCGCGAGGCGGCGGGGCGCCACGTCCGGCCAGGGGCGCTGGCGCTGATGCCCGCCCTCACCTTTGCCGCCACCGCGCAGGCCGCGCAATGGGCGGGACTGACGCCGCTCGTCTGCGACATCGACGCCGACCGCTGGTCCGCCTGCCCGCGCGACGAGGAGCGGCTGCTGAAAGCGCATGCCGACCGGATCGCGGTCGTGGTGCCCTACGCCACCTTCGGCGACGCGCTCGACCTCGACAGGTACGCCGCGCTCCAGCGCCGTTTCGGCGTGGGCGTCGTGGTCGACGCCGCCTCGTCGCTCGGCGCGCTCGACGGGCGCGGGCTGGGGCTGGGCGCCGACGCGCCCTTCGCGGTGGTGCACTCGATGCACGCCACCAAGACCTTCGCCGTCGCGGAGGGCGGGCTGATCCACAGCGGCGACGCCGACCTGATCGAGCGCTTGCGCCTCATGTCGAATTTCGGCTTCCAGGGCGGGCGGGCGGCGATGACGCCGGGGCTGAACGCCAAGCTGCCCGAGGTGCTCGCGATCATGGCGCGGGCGAAGCTCGCGGAGCTGGAGGCGGTCTGCGACCACCGCGCCGCGCTGGAGCGCGCTTACGTCTCGGCGCTGTCGGGCTTCGGGCTGCAGGTCGCGCGCAGCCCGCGCCCGTCGCGCCAGTTCATGCCCGTGCTCCTCCCCTGGCGCCTCGCCGCGCGACGCGACGCGATCGCGGACGCGATGGCGGCCGAGAGGATCGGAACCGGCCGCTATTTCTCGCCGCATTTGGGCCAGCAATCCTGGTTCCGCGAGTCGGCGGTCATTGAGCCGACGCCGGTCGCCGACCGGACCGCGGCGCGCATGCTCTCGCTTCCGATCACCGACGCGATGGACGAGGAGGACGCGGTGCGCGCGGCGGAGGCGCTGAAGCGCGCCTGCGAGGCGGGACGACGTAGGCCCGCGTCCACGCGCCGCGCCGATCGCGAGGTCGCCCCCGTGCTGATCGTCGGCGGCGGACCGGCGGGGACCGCGGTGCTGACCGCCGCGTCGAAGGCGGGCCGCCTCGCCGAGTTCGCGCGGGGGCTGGTGCTCGTCGAGCGCGGGTCGTCCTTGGGCGACGGGCGGCTAGGCGGTTACGCGATCAACTCCGACTCGACGGCGCCGACCTTCCTGACGGCGGTGAAGGACAATCCCTGCCCGGAGATCGCGGCCCTGGCCGACCACCCGGCCGCGCGCGCCGTCGCGCGCCCCGCGAACGGGCGGGGCGGACCCCAGCCCGAAGCGGGACCGCTGCTGAAGGCCACGGGAGAGCGGCTGGGCGACCTCGTCCGGGCGAACGGCGGACGGGTGCTGACCGGCCACGACGCGCTGTCGGCCACGCGGACGCGCGACGGGACGTGGCGCGTCGCGCTGAAGCGCCGGGAGGACGGTCGCGTCGTCTACCGGAACACCCGCGCTCTGGTGATCGCGACGGGCGGACACCAAGCGCCCGAGCGGCTGGCGATGCAGACCGTCGCCGGCGCGCCGTTGGCGGCGCTCGCGGGCGACCGGCTCGTGCGGTCGGACGAGGTGCTTCGGCTGGGGGGCCTCCAGCGCGTCGCCGAGCGGCTGGCGGACGTCCGCGCGCCGCGGATCGCGGTGATCGGCGGGTCGACCAGCGCGCTCACCACCGTCGCGCTGCTGCTGCGGAGCCGCCCGGGGCTGGCGCTCGGCGCAGGCGCGGTGGCGCTGCTCCACCGCCGGCCGCTCCGTCCCTTCTACCATTCGGTCGAGGCAGCGCGGGCGGAAGGCTTTCACGACTTCACGGCCGACGACGTCTGCCCGGTGTCGGGCTTCGTCTATAGGCTGGCGGGCTTCCGGCTGGAGGCGCGCGAGCTGGTGCTTCGCATGCTGGGCGTCGACGGCCGCGCGCCCGACCCGCGCGTCCGGCTCCATCGCCTGGGCGGCTGGGACGACGACGAGGGTCGTCGCCTGATCGAGGAAGCGGACCTCGTCGTGGCGGCGCTGGGATACAGGCCGCACGCCTTGCCGCTGTTCGGGGAGGACGGCGCGCCGATCACGCTGGCGGCGAAAGCGGGCGCGCCCATGGTCGACCGCCACTGCCGCGTGGTCGGCGGCGACGGCCGGCCGGTTCCGAACGCGTACGGCATCGGTCTCGCCGCAGGCTTCGTCCCCTGGGGACGGTTGGGCGGCGAGCCCAGCTTCTCCGGCCAGGCGAACGGCCTATGGCTATGGCAGAACGACGTCGGCCGGATGATCGTCGACCGGCTGCTCGGGGCCGATGCGGACGTAGGTGCGGACCGGGAGCGGATCGCCGCGTGACCCCCGTCGTCACCGTCCTGATGGCCGCGTACAACGGCGAGGCGCTGCTGCCCGAGACGCTGCGCAGCCTGGAGGCGCAGACCTATCGCGAATGGGAGCTGGTGGTCGTCGACGACCGCTCCACCGACGGCACGGCGGCGTTGCTGGAGGCCTGGCCCGACCCGCGGGTGCGGCTGGTGCGCGCCGAGGTCAACGGCGGCCCGGTGGTCGCGCGCAACTCGGGCCTCCGCCACGCGCGGGGACGCTACATCGCGGCGCTCGACCATGACGACCTGTGCCGGCCGGAGCGGCTGGCGCGGCAGGTCGCCTTTCTCGACGCGCATCCCGACATGGTGGCGGTGGGAACGGCCGCCGCCTTTCTCACGGAGGACCGCACGCGCGAGGCGGACCATTCGGCGGTCACGACGCCCGCGCTGATCGGCTGGCTGCTCCGGATCGAGAACCCGCTCGTGTGGTCGTCGATGATGATCCGGCGCGACGCGGCGCTGAAGCTCGAGCCCTTCACCCGGCCCGAGATCCTCTACGCCGAAGACTTCGACCTCTACCACCGCCTGAGCCGGCTCGGGGGCATCGCGCGCCTCGACGAGGTGCTCGTCGAGTACCGCGTCCATGCCGGCGGCGTGTCGAAGCGTTTCGCCGACCTGATGCGCGCCAACGCCGTCACCGTGCTGGCCGAAGCGCATGCGGCGCTGTTCGGCGAGCGGGCGAGGCGCGTGGCGGAGCTGCTGATCGAGCACGTGACCTTGCGGGAGACGGTTCCCGACCGCGCCACGCTCGCCGAGCTGGGCGAGGCGATCGGGCGGGCGCAGGCGCACTATCTCGTGTCGCGGCCCGTGTCGGGCGACGACCAGCGGCTCATCCGGTGGGAGACGGCGCGGCGTTGGGCGCGGATCGGGCGCGCAGGGTTGCGCTCGGGAACGCTCAGCCTGAGCGACCTCGTCTCCGTCAGGCCCGATCACCTAGGGCTGGGCTATGAAGGCCTCGACTCGCTGATGCTGTCGCGCGCCGTGGGCGGCGCGCGACGCGCGCTCAGGCCTTAGCCGCGTAGATCAGGCGGTTGGGGCCGAGCCGGGCGAAGACCGACTCGAGCTCGGCTTCGGCGAAGGCGAAACAGCCCTGGCTGCGCCCGAGCACGCCGCGCACGCGGAGCACGTCCGGGTTGGCGTACCACGCCCCGTGGATCACGATCGCGCGGGCCAGCGCCTGGTCGTTGGTCGGATCGAGGCCGATCAGCCGCTGCGACTTGGCGTGCTTGCCATGGTAGTAGTCGGACGTCCGGTACGCGCCTTCCGACGAGGCGTTGGACCCGTGCTGGTTCGAGAAGCGCTGCAGGAAACCCGTGTGCGCCGGGTCCGAGCCGCTG
>DASVSW010000106.1:0-8121 GCA_036387895.1 Sphingomonas sp. | reverse complement strand
CCGCCCGCGCGCTGGGCGTCGCGACCATGGCGGAACTGCGCGACTATTTCCGCCTCCGGCCCGCCGAGGCGAAGGCCGCGGTGCTGGCGCTGGAGGAGGAAGGCACGCTGATCCCCGTCGCCGTCCACGGCTGGCCACCCGCCTGGCTGCACCGCGACGTTCGCCGTCCGCGCCGGATCGCCGCCCGTGCCCTGCTCGCCCCCTTCGATCCCCTGATCTGGGAACGCGACCGCGCCGAGCGGATGTTCGGCTTCCGTTACCGGATCGAGATCTACGTGCCCGCGGCGAAGCGGACGCATGGCTACTACGTCCTCCCATTCCTGCTCGGCGACCGGCTCGTCGCGCGCGTCGACTTGAAGGCCGACCGTCAGGCCTCACGCCTTCTCGTCCACGCCCTCCACCTCGAACCGGGCGCCCCGCCCCACGCACGCGAGGCGCTCGCGGCGGAACTCGCCGATCTGGCGCGCTGGCTCGGGCTCGACCGGGTGGACGAGTCCGCCGTCAGACCATGACCCCGGTGGACGCGATCAGCGCCCAATCGGTCGAGACGCTCGCGTCGTAGGCGGCGTTCGCCAGGAAGCCGTCGCCCGTCGCCAGCCAGACGGAGAAGTGCCCAGTGCTCGCGTTGCGGAACACCAGGTCGGAACGACCGTCGATGTTCAAGTCGAGCGCCTGCTCGATCCGCCAGACGGACGACACGGAGTTCTCGGCGTAGCTGTTCGCCCGGAAGCCCCCGCCCTCGGCGGACCAGATGGTGATGGCGCCGGTCGGGTGCCGCCACAGGACGTCGCCGCGGCCGTCGCCGTTGAAGTCCGCCAGCGCGCCGACCTGCCAGTCCGGCGAAACGCTTCGATCGGTATAGGTGTCCGCGCGGAACCCCGTGCCGGTCGATGTCCAGATCGAGAACGCCCCCGATGCGTTCTCGCGCCAGAACAGGTCGTCGCGCCCGTCGCCGTCGTGATCGGTGGCGCCGATCAGCCGCCAGCCGGTCGGCACGCCGCCGTCGACATAGACGTTCTTCTCGAAGCCCGATCCGCTCGCCCGCCACTGGGTGATCACGCCGGAGTCGTGCCGCCAGATCAGGTCGTCTCGCCCGTCCCCGTTGAAATCGCCCGCGACGCCGAGCCGCCAATCGGTCGTGACGGAGCCGAAATCGTCATAGGCGTTGACCGTGAACGACGCGTCCCTGGACAGCCAGATCGTGAACGTGCCGCTCGTGTGACGGAAGAGGAGGTCGGTCGCGCCGTCCCCGTTCCAGTCCAGGGTCGCGCCGATAGCCCAGGCGGTCGCCACGCCGCCCTCGTAATAGCTGTTCCGGTTGAACGCGCTCGCCATCCCGTTGCCGGTCACACCCCAGGTGGAGAAGGCGCCGCTGGAGCCGTTCCGCCACAAGAAGTCGCCGTGTCCGTCGCCGTCGAAGTCGCGCAGGCGCGCGTCGCGTACGGTCGCGATCAGGTCGACGCCGGTTCCGCCCGCCCGCAGCTCGAAACCGAGCGGCCCCGCCCCGACGGACAGGGCGGCGCCGCCGCCGAGGTTCAACGAGGTCCCGATCCGCTGGAAGGAGAAATCCCCGAAGCCCGCGTCGCTGATCCGCAGGCGATCGCCCGGCGAAAGGTCGGTCAGCGTGTCGCCCGCCAACTCGGCTCGGCGGCCCTCGAACACGTCGGCGCCCCCGCCCCCGGTCAGCCGGTCCGCGCCGCCGCCGCCCGACAGGACGTTCGCCACGTCGTTGCCGATCAGCGTGTCGGCGGCCGAGCCTCCGCGCGCGTTCTCGATGACCGTCGAGAGCGCGATGCCGACATTGTCGGTCCAGGTGTAGACGTTCGGGTCCGCGAAGGTCCGCGTGAAGTCGAATTCCGGGAACTGGGCCTTCCAATAGGCGGCCTGCGCCTCGCGGGACCAATAGCCGATGCTGGAATAAGAAGCGGGCCTGAGGTCGACGACGTTCGGAAGGGTGAAGTCGGACAGGTCGAACGTGTCCACGCCGCCGGCGTCGTAGATCGTCCGAAGGGCCGGGTCGCGTTCCTTGAACCGGTACACGTCGTCGCCGGCGCGCGTTCCGGTGTCCGCGCCGTAGATCGCCTGCACCGCCGCGATGTCGACGACCATCGGGGTCGCCGCGTAGACCCACGACGCCGAGACGTTGAGCTGAGCGCCCGACCGCTCGATGTCGATGAGGCGCTCGCCCGTACCGCTGTACGACATGACGCTGAACCGGTGCGAGTCCAACTGCGCCGGGATCGGGCTGGGCTGCTCGAACGTGTGCTTCAGTCCCAACGTGTGGCCGATCTCGTGCGCCACCGCCATGAACATGTACTGGCCCGAGGCGAACGGGTCGGCCGCATAGTCGTCGTTGATCCACACGTCCCCGACCCTGCCGCCCGGCCGCTGCGGCGGACCCTGGTAGGCGTGTCCGGCCTCCCCGGCGTCCAGCGCCGAGAACGCCACCCGCAGCTCGCCCGCGCCGTTCGCGTCGTCCGCCACTTCCCGGAAGTCGGGAGCGATCAGGTCGTCCCACATCGCCAGCGTTCGCCGGAATGCGTCCGCGAGCGCGGCCGTCGCTAGCCGGTACCCGTCGAACGGCTCGCTTCCCGGCGAGTAGGCCGTCCAGACGCTGGCCGCGGTCGGGACGGAGAAAGTGAACTGGGACGATCCCAGATAATAGCCCGGCTCCTGCAGCCACGCCCGCGCGCGGTCGGAAGTCACGTCGATCGGCGGCATCAGGTCCTCCCCGCTTCGCGAGCGCTCCCGGTCGACATCAACCGGTTCGTGCATCGCCCGTCGGGCCTTATCACGATTCGAAGAGCGCCGCCCTAGCGCATGAGGTTAAGGCGGCGTTCTCCCCGCCCCTGCGTAACGGCTTGACGCGCGGGGCCGCGTTGGCCAAGCGCCCGCGCGCCATGAAGAGCCTGTACAACTTTCTCGCCGGCGCGGCCCTGGTCGCGCTCTCCGCCTGCGGCCAGTCCGAGCCGGAGGTCATCGATACCACCCCCGATCCGATGGCGACCACCCTCGCCAACGCCGCGCCCGTCGAGCTGCCGCCCGCGATCAAGGCGGACAAGACGATGCGCTGCAAGGACAACAGCCTGGTCTACTTCACCTTCTTCGAAGGCGACAAGCAGGCGATCGTCCGCACCGAGCAGAATGGCGCGCCCACCACGCTCCGCGCGGCGAAAGCCGGCGACGCCCTGACCGCCGAGGGCGGCTGGGAGCTGACGGGCGACGCCAACGAGGTCACGCTCGCCCGACCCGGCAAGCCCGCCCAGCGCTGCCACGTCTGACAGCTGTTTTAGCGAAGCTGAAACAAGGCGGCCACGGCCCGCTCCCCCAAGGGTCCCAGCAAAGTACTACTTTGCCGGGATACCCGCACCCGACCGCCCACAGCGTACCCTGAATGGGCGGTCGGGTGGGGGAGTGATGCTCCGGAACCGGGTAAACAGCGCCACGCGCTGTTTAGATCATGCCGGGGGCATGACCGACCCGGGTCCGGACCATCACTGGCCGGCGCCGCATCCAGCGGAGCTGGATCGAACCGCATCCCGAACCCATCGCCGCGACGCTTGCGCCTGAGCGGGGGTCGCGGCACGGTCCGCCCGGCATGGCGACCGTCGCGATCTACAGCCTGAAGGGCGGCGTGGGAAAGACCACGCTGGCCGTCAACCTCGCCTGGGCCGCGTCCCGCGCCAGCCGCCGCACGCTCCTGTGGGATCTCGATCCGCAAGCCGCGGCGAGCTGGATCCTGTCGGACGCCAAGCCGCGCGAGCGCGCCCAGGCCGTGTTCTCCCGCGACGTCAGCCCCGCGAAGCTGATCCGCGCCACCGGCTACGACCGGCTCGACCTCCTGCCCGCCGACGCGTCGCTCCGCGGGCTCGACCATCTCCTGCGCGAACTCGACAAGAAGAAGCGTTTGGGGAAACTCATCGGCGACCTCCAGGATTACGACCGCGTGATCCTCGATTGTCCGCCCGGCCTGACGGAGACGAGCGACCAGGTGATGCGCGCCGCCGACCTGATCGTCATCCCCGTGATCCCCTCCCCCCTGGCCGAACGCGCCCATGCGGAGGTGCTGCATCATCTAGGCGCCCGCGCGCCGGTGCTGGCGGTGCACAACATGGTCGACCGCCGACGCCGTCTCCACGCCGATGCGGTGAAGGCTCGCCCCGATTGGCCCGCCATCCCGATGGCGAGCGGCATCGAAGCCGTCGCGTCGCGGCGCGCGCCCGTTGGCGACTTCTCGCCGCGGTCGGCGGCGGCCCAGGCCTTCGCGGAGCTGTGGCGCGTCGTCGAGCATCGTCTGGCCCGATGACGCGCGCCGACGTGCTCGACCCGCAGCTGGTCCTGGGCGCCTACGCGGTGGGCGTGTTCCCCATGGCCGATCACCGCGACGCCGCCTCGGTCTATTGGGTGGAGCCGCGCCGGCGCGCGATCCTGCCGCTCGACGGGTTCCGCCTGTCGCGCTCGCTGCGCAAGGTCATCGCCGCCGACCGGTTCCGCGTGACCGCCGACCAGGCCTTCCCGGAGATCGTCTCGATGTGCGCCGAGTCGGTCCCAGGCCGGCCGGAGACATGGATCAACGCCGGCATCGAGCACGTCTTCCGGACGCTCCACGCGATGGGTTTCGCCCATTCGGTCGAGTGCTGGGACGGCGACCGGCTGGTGGGCGGCCTGTACGGCCTGTCGCTCGGCCGCGCCTTTTTCGGCGAGTCGATGGTCAGCCGCGCGACGGACGCGTCCAAGGTCGCGCTCGCCTGGCTGGTCGCACGTCTGAAAGTCGGGGGCTATTCGCTGCTCGACTGCCAGTTCCAGACCGACCACCTCGCCAGCCTGGGCGCCGTCGAGGTGGGCCGGTCGGCCTATGTGTCGTTGCTCAACGCGGCTCTGGCGGGAGCGGACGGCTCCCTGGGCGTCGCCGGCGCAGGGGCCGGCGATTTCCGCGCGCTCGACCGGCCGCTGGACGGACCGTTCGGGGTCGGCGCCGACGCATCGCCGCCGCCCAGCGACACGGTGCCCGGCCCCGTGTCGGGGAAGGACGTGGTGCAGCTCTTGGCCCAGACGTCGTAGACGGGGTGCTGGACGACGTTCAGCGCCGGGCGCTCCTTGAACAACCACCCGGAAAAGGCGCGGCGCCAACGCTCATCGGCGCCGCGCACGTCGAACTGGACGAACGCGCCCGTCAGCTGCTCCGCTTCCCAAGGCGCGGTCCGCTCGCACGCGCGCAGGCGGATGATCGTATCGCCTAGCCGCACCGCCTGACCGGGCCGCAAGGTGACGTCGCGGCTCAACCCGTTGCGCTTGTTCAGCAGCCCCAGCACCGCCACGCGCTGGTTCATCGGCGTGGAGCCCGCGTCGACCGCAGGCGGCGCGTCGGCGCCCACCGACTCCACGTCGCCCAGCGGCTCGGCCGCGTCATCGGCCCCCACGTCGGCCTCGTCGGGCAGCGACTGGACCGCCTCGGCGGCGGACCGCTCCTGCATCGCGCGCCAGCCGAGCACGCCGCCCGTCCCGACCAGCGCCGCCACGGCCACGCCCGCGGCAACCAGACGCTTGTTCATTCGGGCGTCCACGCCTCGTAGTCGCCCGCGGACTGCGGACGCTTGCCGCCCTTCTCCAACGCGCCGCCGGGACGATAAGCGAAGGGCGTGCCGGTCATGTTCGCCATGCCCTCCTTCTGCCACGGGCGGGCGGCGGGCATTGAGAGGTCGGGTACGTCGTCGACCTGGTGGTGGAGCCAGCTGAACCATTCGGGGGCGACGCGGCTGGCGTCGTTCGATCCCTTAGGGATGACCCAACGGCGCGGATTGCCGTCCACCCCGACGCCGCCCTCGTAATAAAGGTTGCCGTAATAGTCCTCGCCGACGCGGCGCTTGCCGCGCAGGCCGAGCATGGTGCCGATGGTGGCGCCGTTCCACCAGGTGAAGATCGAAGCGAGTACGCCCATGGGTCCGGCGCTTACCCGCTGGCGGCGGGCGCGGCAATCGAAAGCGGCGCCGCCGTGACCTCGTCGCCGACGCGCAAAGTCCCCGGCCTCAGGACGGACGCGTACTCGCCGAGCTCGTTGTCGAACGCCCGCGCCACCGTCCGCATCACGCCGGCGTCGCGCTTTCCCGTCCGGGGATCGATGGTGATCATAGTGCAGCGCGCGATCGGGCGGGTGACGGCGAGCACCGGGCCGTCGCTGCCGAACGCCAGCGCATGGCCCCGCCACTCGGTATCGCGTTCCGGGCCGTCGACGACGACGTTGATCCGGAACCGGTCGGGATCGACGGGCCCGCCATGCGCCGCGTCGACGGCGGCGAAGCTGGCGGTGCTGACGACCGACACGGGCATCGCGTCGTACGTCCCGCGCGACAGCTGCACGAGCCGCACGGGCCGGCCCACCGCAACGCCGAGCCGGTCGGCGAGGTCCGCGTCCTCGATCGCCTGCTCGGCCCCGTCCGGCGCGATCACGCGCACGGGCAGGCCCGCCGCGGCGTACGCGCCCGCGACGGGGCGGTGCAGCACCATCTCCGACAAGTCGCGCCCGGTGAACCAGGGGAACCGGTTCGGGCGGTCGGCGAGGACGAAGCCGTATTCGCGGTCGCCGCGCATCCCCGTCCAGCGGAATTCCGCCTCGGCGAGCCGCTCGCCCGCCATCGACTTGACCGGATAGCGGTTGAGCGCCGCCACGCGCCCGACCAGCCGGCCCTTCGCGTCACTCACCCTTGCGCGCCGGCCACTCGACCCGGTCGCCTTCCGCGATGCCCAGCTCGGACGCGCGGCCGCCGGGGATCTCCAGCACGGCGGCGACGGGCTCGCCGGAGGGGATCGGCTCCTCCGACATCGGAACGGTGTTCTCGGCGATCCGCGCGATCACGCCGTCGGCGCGGATGTAGATGATGTCCAGTGGGCTTGGCGTGTTCTTCATCCAGAAGCTCGCCTCGCGTGGGCCGCCGCCCTCCGGCGGGTACGGCGCGAACAGCATCCCGCCGTCGGGCTTCAGACCCGTGCGGTACATCAGCCCGCGCTGCTGTTCGGCGGCGCTGTCGGCGAGTTCGACGCGGAAACGGTGGGCGCCTCCCGCGCTCCGCACCGTCACCGGCACGAGCTCCGCCGCCGCTTGCTTCTCCGTCCCCGCCCCGTCCCCGCATCCCGTCGCGAGCAGGAGGAGCGCGCCCGCGACCACCCTCACGCGGCGCTCTCGACCGCCACGGCCAGCGGCCCCTTGCGGCCCTCGACGACGCGGACGCGCATCGGCTGCTCGGGCTCGACGGCCATCACGCCGGCGCGCCGCAGCGTCTCCATATGCACGAACACGTCCGCCCCGTCGCTTTCGCGGACCAGGAAGCCGTATCCCTTCAGCCGGTTGAACCACTTCACCGTCGCCGCCTCGAACGGACCGGCCGCGTCGATCAGCGCGACGGGATCGACCCGGTCGCCGGCCCGGGGCTGGCGCGGCTGCTCCTCGACCGCGCCCGACAGGTCCAGCGCCACGATCTCGCGCGCCAGGAACCCGCGTTCCCGCTTGACGATCACCGCCTCGACGCGCGCGCCTTCCGGCAGCGACCGGCGGCCATGCGCCTGGAGCACCGAGAAGTGGACCAGCACGTCGCCGATCGCGGGATCGTCCGCGACCGCGAAGCCGAACCCGCGCGTCACGTCGAACCATTTGATTGTCCCGGCCGCGCGCACGGACGCGCCCGCCTCCTCCGAGGCGGACGTCGGTTCCGTCGCAGCCGTCACGTCACGCATGCCTCGCCCCCATAGCGTCACGGTAACATGGTGGCGCGCAACTGCAACATGGCGACCTCCTAGCGGAGGTCCTCGGGGTCGACCTCTGCGCCGGGCGGGATCTCGAGGATGCGGCGCGCCAGTTCGTAGCCATGTCCGGCGCGCGCCATCGCCGCCAGTTGCTTGGCGAACAGCTCGCGGTCGGCCTTCTCCCGCGCGAACGGACCGAGGCGCTTGCGTTTGGCGAAGGCGAGCGCGGCTTCCGGCGCGCGCTCTTCGATCTCGGGCGCGACCGCCTCGGCGTCCTCCGCCTCGATCCGCGCGTGGCGCAGCGCGTCCGACACGCGGCGCGCGCCCAGGCCTCGCCGCGTCATCGCGGAGGCGCGCGCCTCCGCGAAGGCGCGGTCGTCGATG
>DASVSW010000105.1:0-2101 GCA_036387895.1 Sphingomonas sp. | reverse complement strand
CAGGAGCGCAGCGTCCTCGCGCGCGCGGCGGTCGAGTTGGGCGGCGTTGGCGGGCTCGCCGTCGTTCGCGTCGAGCGTCGACGCTTCGGCGAAGCGCTGGCGAAGGAGCGGCGACGCGGCCGCGTCCAGCCCGTCGAGGCGGAAAGCGTAGGCCGTCTCGGCCGCGGCGTCGGTCGGCGCGGCGGCCTGCTCCGCGGCCGGTTCGGCGTCCAGCGTCGGCCAGTCCACCCCGATGTCGGGCATGGGGTCGAGCGGGGCGTCGGGGCTGAGCTCGCCCGTGTCGGACGGGGGAACCGTCTGCGCCCGGGACGGAAAGGCGAGCAGGAGGGAGGCGGCGGTCGCGGCCGCACCGTACCACCCCAGCGATGAGAACATGGCCCCTACCCCTAGCCGCGGCGGCCGCGGCGGAACAGGGGATTAGTGGACGGTCCCGAACGCCCGCTGAACGGACAAGGCGTCGATCAGCCGAGCCACCTGCCGCCAATGGCAGAAGCGCAGGTGGTTGCCGATCTCGCGGCTCCGCTCGGCGCGCGCCGCCGCCTCCTCCGCCGCGCGACGCCCGTGGCTCGTCATCAGCCCGTCGGCGTCGCTGAACGCGTTCGGATCGGAGAGATAGGCGAGTTGATGCATGAACGATCCCTGATACGCGGACGATCCGGCCTTGCGAGGGGCGTGCCGGAACGCCCCTCCCCGCCCGTTCCGCGGCCCGCGATGGTGAACGCCGGCGAACGCTCCGTCCCGCCCGTCCCGTCGCGGGCCGGCTGGCGTCCCGGCGCGGGACGTGGCAGGGCGCGCCCATGCCCCGATCCCGTCCTTCAGCCGCCGGCGGCTTCCTGATCGCGCTGGGCGCGGTCGCGGGGACGGTGGTCGGCTACGTCCAATGGCAGCCCACGATCGGCTTGCTGATCGGCACCGCGGCGGGCGCGGCGCTCGCCGTCGCCATCTGGCTCCGCGACCGCGCGCGTTAGATAGCTAGCGCGGCGCGCCCATGCGCCACACCACGCGGCCGACCACCTCCACCTCGCCGTCGGGCACCGGCGCGGCCAGCGGATTGTCGCTGGCGGCGAAGGGCTGGCCGTCCTCTAGCCGCACGCGCTTCACCATCAGCGCGCCGTCGACCCGGATCACGTAGAGCCGCCCGACCGCGCCCGGCGATCGCTCGGCCGCATCGACTATCAGCTGGTCGCCGTCATTCAGCTGCGGCTCCATCGAGTCGCCCTGCACCGTGACCATGCCGGCCCGCCCGGGCCGCAGCCGGAGCGATCGGGCGAGCGCCGGGTCGACCGCCTCCAACGCGACCACGTCGTCGCGCTCGGCGAACGCGCCCGGCCCCGCCGAGGCGCGCACGTCGAGCCGGGGCAGCGCGAAAGGCGGCTCGGGGAGGTCCGGCCCGCCCAGCGCCCGCTCGCTCACGCCGAGCATGGCGGCGAGCACGCGCCGGTCGTCCTCCGCCAGCCGCCGGGGCGTCCCGCGCGCGACGAACTGCTGGAGGTACGCCGCGTTACGCCGGATCGCCGCCGACAGTTGCGCGAGGCTGAGCCCGCGCGCGGCGGCCGCGGTCGTCAACGCGACCCTTGGATCGTCCTCCGGCACGCCTGATCGTTACGCACAGGAAAAATCCTAGACAAGTAGGAGATTGAGGAACAGATCAGGAACGCAACCTGAGTCGGAGAGGGAGTCGCGCGATGACGTTGTTGTGGAAGGTGCTACGCTACTGCCGCAAGACGGGCATGCCGCCGACGCGCTTCGGGCGGCTCGCCGTGCGCGACCCGCGGCTGGTCCACGACATGCGCCGCGGACGCGAGATCGGGCCGGACGTCCAGGCGCGGGTCGAAGCCTTTATGGCGCGGGGGCGGTCGTGAGGGCGCGGGTGGACACCGACATCGGCGCGCTGCTCGCCCGCGCGATCAAGGCGCATGCGCGCGCGTCGGGCGTGGCGGTCGTGGTGGCCGACGTGCAGTCGGAACGCTGGTGCAGCGCGACCTTCGAAGGCGAGCGCTGCGTCGTCCTCCTCTACCACGCCGAGCCGCCGCGCGCCTGGCTGGACGCGCTGCCGGACGCGGAGCTGCCGATCAGCCGGCACTTCGTCGCGGACATCCGT
>DASVSW010000104.1:0-2770 GCA_036387895.1 Sphingomonas sp. | reverse complement strand
CTCCGGCCAGCGCACCACCAGCGTCGCGACGAAGCTGCCGACGACCGCGCCGAGCAACGCGAGAAGGAGGGGTACTAGGGCCATGAGTCGGACCGCTTAGCACGCGTCGCGACGGCATGCCGCCGTCGGGCGTGAGCCGCGGGGCCGAGCGGCAATCCACAGTGAACTTGTATGGGTTGCCGATTCACGGCACGGTGCGCGCGATCGGGTTTCGGAGGGACGGCGCATGGTGGACTTAGCGCAGCTGGACTGGTCCAGCGTCCTGGGCTTCGTCGCCATCGGGTTCTGCGCGCAGATGGTCGACGGGGCGCTCGGCATGGCGTTCGGCGTGATCTGCAACACGCTGCTCGTCGCGTTCATGGGCGTCTCCCCCGCCCGCGCCTCCGCCAACGTCCACATCGTCGAATGCTTCACCACGGCCGTGTCGGGGATCAGCCACCTGCTGGCGCGGAACGTCGACGGGCGCCTGTTCCTGAGGTTGCTCGTGCCGGGGATCGTGGGCGGGGTCGCCGGCGCGTACCTCATCACCTCGATCGACGGCGACGTGGTGAAGCCGTTCGTGCTCGTCTATCTGATCGGGATCGGCGTCTACCTGCTGATCCGCGGCCTCCTGTTCCCGCCCAAGAACAAGAAGCCCAAGTTGGTGGAGCCGCTGGGGTTGATCGGCGGCTTCCTGGACGCGGCGGGTGGCGGCGGGTGGGGTCCCGTGGTGACGTCCAACCTGCTGGTCCAGGGGATGGAGCCGCGCCGCGTGGTGGGCACCGTCAGCTCCGTCGAGTTCTTCCTCACCGTCACCGTCTCGGCCACCTTCATCTACCAGCTCGGGCTGCAGGATTTCGCCTTGGCGACGCTGGGGTTGATCGTCGGCGGCGTCATCGCCGCGCCGCTGGGCGCGATCATGGCCAAGCGCGTGCCGACGAAGATCATGCTGATCCTGGTCGGCGTCGTGCTCACCGCCACCAGCGCCTACGGCTTTGTCAACGCGGTCCTGCGCTAGCATGCGCCCGCCGCCGGATCGCGGGCTGCGCGTCGCCGCCGCGCTCGTCGCCCTGGCGAGCTCGCCCGTCTCGGCCAAGGCCGGCGATTGGGAGGCGCGTTTCGAGGCGCGCGCGCGGGTGGAGGCCATCGACGGGCAGTTCCGCCCCGAGCCGGTCGCGGAGCGGGACGCGGCGCTGACGCTCCGCACCAGCCTGTTCGCCGAATACGACGCCGGGCCGATCAGGATCGGCGGCGAGCTGCTCGACTCGCGCGCCTACTTCCAGCGGCGGCGGTCCTCCATCTCGACCAACGAGGTGAACGCGCTGGAGCCGCTCCAGGCCTATGTCCGCGCCGATCTGGGCGAGCGGGCGCAGGCGATGGCGGGCCGCTTCACCTTCGACCTCGGCTCGCGGCGGCTGGTCGCCCGGAACGCGTTCCGGAACACGATCAACGTGTTCACGGGCGTCCGCGCGGAGTTTGGCGACGACGCGTTCGGGGCCGCCGCCTTCTGGACGGTCGCGCCCACCCGGCTGCCCGACGACCCGGAGGGCATCCGGAACGATTCGGTCGAGCTCGATCGCGAACGCGGCGCCCCCGTCTTCTTCGGCGCGTTCGCCCGCGCGCTGACCGGTGCCGGCCGCGTCGAGACCTACCTGTACCGCCTCCGCGAACGCGATTCGGCCGATATCCTCACCCGCGACCGCCGGCTCTGGACCGCGGGCGGACGGCTGTTCCGGGCGCCCGCGGCCGGGCGCTTCGACTGGGAGCTGGAGGGCGCCTATCAATGGGGTCGCGCCCGGGCGACCGCGGACGCGGCGGACGCGCTCGACCGGCGGGTGTCGGCCGGCTTCGTCCACGGCGCGGTCGGCCGCACGCTGCCGGGCGCCTGGCGTCCGCGCGTCCAGTTCGCGGTCGACTACGGCAGCGGCGACGGCGAAGGCCCGACGCTCGGCCGGTTCGACACGCTGTTCGGGGCGCGCCTCTTCGACTTCGGCCCGACGGGGCTGCTCGGCGCGGGGCAGCGCGCCAACCTCGTCAGCGTCGAGCTCCGCGGCGAGGCGAGGCCCGACGCCCGGACCAACCTCCACCTCGCGGTGCGCCCGCTCCGGCTGGCGCGCGCGACCGACGCCTTCGCCGCCACCGGCGTCCGCGACCCGCAAGGCCGCGCCGGCCGGAACGCCGGGACGCAGATCGACCTGCGCGCGCGCCGGACGCTCGTCCCCGACCGGCTGACCGCGACGGCCGGGATGGTGTACCTCGCCAAGGGCCGGTTCCTGACCGACGCCGCGAACGCGCCGCCCGCCCGCGACACCCGCTACGGCTTCGTCGAACTGCTCCTCACGCTCTGAACCGAGACGCGGAAAAAGCCGCTGTCCTACAGCTACGGATCCGTGCTTTGTTCCTGTCATGTTCGCATCCGACCCAGCACCGAAAATGGGCGACGCTCTACTTGAGGCGCAGTACGCCCCGGTAGAACGGATTGCGCATCGTAGGACTGTCGCGTCGCGGTCGCGCCGATGGCGCGCACCAGCCGCGCCCGTGTCGCGCGACCGCCGCGTCAGCGGCGCGTGCCCGTCGCGTCGGCGTCGCCTTCGTGTCGCTTCACGGCCGCGCCCCCTCCGCGACGCTCGCGAAAAGACGTTCCACGCCTCTACCTCCATAAACTTGTTCATCCTCGGCGCGGCGGTCCCGTCCGCTCGCCCCCCCCCCCCAATTCCCTTTTCGCACACGCAGCATTAGATCAGCGTCAACTCATCAGCGGAGCAACGCGCAATGGCCACCGATCCTGTCG
>DASVSW010000103.1:0-14148 GCA_036387895.1 Sphingomonas sp. | reverse complement strand
AACGACACGGTCTCACCGTTGACGCAGATCAACCTGAGCGCCTCGGCGACGACCGGCGAGGCACGGTCCAACTCCCGTTCGAGGTCTATTCGATCCTCCGCCTGCTGAAAGACCTCGGCGGCGGCGCGGCTCTCGAACAGGTCGAAGTCGATGCTCGTGTCGTCGCCCTCGCCAACGGTGCATCGCTCGAGCGTCTTGACATCCGCGATGCGGCCAACATCCTCCGCGACGACGCGCTCGGGCTCCACCGGCGCGTTCTTGGCCGGCCGACGGGTGCGCTGCCCGGCCGCGGTGTAGTTGGAGCGCACCACGCGCGCGGCGTTGAACACGGACCGGCGGAACAGCGCCTGCCCGGTCGTGCCGACCAGCGCGCCCACGCCAAACGTGAACAACTCGACGAAAGCCTGCTGGAAAACCTCCTCGTGCCTGTCCTCCGGAAAGTCGGGGCAGACGCGGTTGGTGATCTTGCGGGCGTAGCGCAGGGCCTGAAGCCCGAGCCGCTGCTGGTTATAGGGGTGGCCACTCAGGGCCGCATGGACCAAAACGCTCAACGTGACGCCGCTCATTGCGGAATCCTCCCATCGCTGCATAGCCTTCAAAAAATCAGCTGAAGGCCGATGCAGCGCTGGTTGATTGCGGCTCATGGCCGCCGCCGACACTGGTCTCGAGCTGGTACGCTTACTAACGCCACCTTGCGTTGCTGAGTGTGCGCCGCAAGACGGAAACGGTCAGGAGCGCAGTTGCGCTCCTGACCGGGTTCTACTCCGCTGCCTGCAAGTCGGCAACGCCCTGATTCTGATCGTTCGCGGGCTTGTCGTCGGCCTCGGCCGACTCCTCATCGACAGGCGCCATCTTCTGCTGAAGCGAGCGGTAGGCGTCGGCGAGGAACTCGCTCCAGGCGCGCTCGCGCTGCGTCAGATACCAGGTTGCCGTCTCCTCGTTCTCGACCGCGAGCTCCGATCGCGCGAGCGCGATCAGCAGGACGTCGAGCGCCTGCTTGGTCTGCGCTCCGCCTGCTAAGGTGAGCAGCGGGCTGTACAGCGTCTGGAAGAAGCTGTGCTGCCGGTTGATCTGCACCACGATCTGCGAGCCGTTGAGTCGGACCGGGCGGTAGAACGGCCCGCGCGGTTCGTCGTAGAAGTCGACAACATAGGGGCGGCGCTTGGCGGCTTCCTCCAACGCCCTGCGCGCGGCGTCGATGGAGGTCTGATCGACCTTGGCCTTGTGCTTGGCTTCGGCCTCTAGGTCCTTGCGCGCTTGCGCGACCAGCCGCTCGGGCACCCGAGGCTTCTGACCGGTCATGTTGTCGGCCGCGGCGGCGGCGCTCTCGGCCGGCGTCGGTTCATTGCTCTTCTCGGCCTGCTCTTCCTTCTGCCGACCGCGCTCCTCCTTGCGGATCTTGCGCTGATGGGCCTGCTCGCGACCGAGTTGCTCGTCGATTTCCTCAGAGGCGAACAGCCGCCAGAGGTCCTCGATCGGCCGCACCGTCTGCTTGTCGTTCGTGATCCCGAACACTTCATCGAGGTCGGGATCGAAGCGCACTTCGACACCCCAGTGGTAGGCGTAGGACTGGAGGAGGGGCCAGGTGCCGAGTCCCTTCGCCTGATCCTTGATCGACTTCGGGAAGACATCGACCGTTTCGATCTCGCGACCGGCGCGCACGAACGACATACCGCGGCGGGTCTTGCGGATCTCGAACCGGCGGTTCGCGTCCGTCGCGGCCTTCTGCCCCTTAGCGGCCGCTTCCGCGAAGCCGTAGGGGAAGCGCGACACGCGGACGTAGATCGCGCCGGCGGCTTCGAGCGTGGGATCGTTCGCGTCGAGTTCCGACAGGTCCTCGACCTTCGACAGGCTGACCTCGCCGGTGACGGGATCGCGGGCATACTTGACTGCGATGTTGTAGTCGGCGCTCATCTCCGCGCCGCCCTTGTCCTTCTCGAGATAGTAGCGGCCGTGCGGCGAGAGGAAGAGCGGATCAACCGCCGCGACTTTGGTTTTGTCGATGAACAGGTCGACCCTGTCGAGAAGGTAGCGATAGGTCACGCCGAAGTCGTCCAGCAGGTGCTCCTTCATGAGTGCCGGCGACTTGTACGACAGGCGGTCGGGCTCGACCCAGACGACGACGGTGCCGTGATCGAAGGCGAGCCCCTGCTTGTCCAAGTAGGTCTGGACGAACTCGGGCAGGGTCGCCTCTGATGGCTCCTCAATCTTCTGCAGCCCATGCTCCTTCACCTTGCGGGCGTCGAGCACCGCCTTCGTGATCGTCGGAGCGTCGGCGGTCTTGGTATAGACCTCGACGAGCCGGGTCTGGTTGATGGAGGCGTTCGGCAAGCCGAAACCGAACTTCCCGATGAAGGCCGGGTCGTCAAAGTGAGTGCCAGAACCCCACGACAGGGCGTAGCGCGCCATCTTCGGCAGCATGCCCGAGCCGTTGTCGATGAACGCCATGGCGTAGATCGAGTCCGCGCGCTGGTTACGCTGGAGCGCCTTCGGGCGCTCGAAGCACACGTCGATGCGCGTCGCTTTGGCTTCGATCGCGTTGTCGACGATCTCGCGGGCGGCCGCAGCCGTGTTGCGATAGCCGCTACGGCGCTGAGACTCCAGTGCTTGTGCCGCGTTGAAGAGCGGGAAGGCAAAGTCGTCCGGCAGCTTGGCCAGGTACTTGGTCTGGCGCTCGACCTCGGTCAGGAGGCGGTCGGTCGTGTCGTGGGTGATGCTCATGATGTCCTCCGTTGATCGCGGCTCCTGGCCGCTGGTGACAGCCCTACTAATGCCAACCACACCGGTCGGATGTGCAGCGCTTGCAAACTTTCGATCCTGACGGGCGGCAAGCGCCTGCGTCGCTCGTCGTCGCTGGGCTTCACGGTGGGCGAGCGCTAGCTTCGACTGGCTGGCTGGCGGACATCCCACACGCGGAACCTCCCGTATTGTCTTTACGAACTTGACGAGTCGGCGTTCCATCTCCATGTTCGCGAGCGGAGGTGAGCATGGCGAGTCTGAAAGCAGGGGTGGGCAAACGTCCGCGTGCACGATCAAAGGTGCGCCGCGCCGCGCAGTCGACGCTCACGACCGCGCTGGCGGTCGATGGCGGAGCCGTGATCCCGAAGGGCATGTCGGGGTTCACCTTCCGCGCGCCCAGAAGCGCCGCAACCGCGCTTGCGGGCAAGCCGGCCAATTTGAAGCCGTTGCTCCAGCAATACGGGCAGGCGCTCGTGCAGAGCCGCGAGGCCGGGCGGCCCGTCAGCTTCCGCGTCGATGTCGATCCTTCAGGTGGTGCAACGGTCACGCCCGTGGACCAGGCCCGTCCCGAAGCCACACCTCATCCGATCGAAGAAGTCGATGAGATCAGCCCGGAGCTCGAGCGAGCGCTAGCGGCGGCGCGCGAGCGCGGCCAGATCCGCGCAGCTCAAATCCTGAGCGCGGAAGACATGCTCAGTGCGGACGCGTTCGCAAAGCTACTCGGCACGACCCGCATGACGGTGAACACGAAGCGTCAGGTCGGCCAACTGCTCGGCCTGGACGGGGCGAAGCGCGGGTTCCGATTTCCGGTGTGGCAGCTCGGCCCGGAGGGGAAGCCGTATCGGGAGTTGCAGGCGCTGCAGGAGCGGCTGGGCGGACCTTGGGCGCTCTACCGCTTCCTGGTGCAGCCGCAGAGTGGTCTTGAAGGGATGACAGGGCGTGAGGCGCTGGAGCGTGGCCGAGGTCCCGACGCGATCGAAGCCGCCGAGAGCATCGGGCAAGGAGACTTCACCTAGGTGGCGGGTGCCCGGCCGCCGGCGGCATTTTCCAAGTCGCCGCTGGAAATTCACGTTGTCCGCTCTGGCGACCATTTTGGACGCATTTATAGCGACACTCACCCGGACCCGCTCGGCTATAGCAAGTCGACGAGCCGGTTCAGCGACCCGCGTCGGAGGATCGCGGCCAGCCGCTTTGGCGTGGTCTACCTAGGCGAATCTCTGACCGTCTGCTTTCTTGAGGCGGTACTACGCGATCAACGTGACGGCGTGATCGGCGGCCTCCCACTTGACCAAGACGAGATTGCCAAACGGCTATACGCCGACATCGAAGTGGTCGACCATCTACGTTTAGTCGACCTTCGGGACGAGTGCGCGATCCGGATGGGCGTTCCGACCGATGTACACCGAGCGTCCAAGCAGACGCTGGCGCGAGTCTGGTCAGTCGCGTTTCACGAGCATCCCGACGGGCCTGACGGCATCATCTATCCGTCTCGCCTCAATGGTCAGACAAACCTCGCCATCTATGGCAGAGGCGTTTCGAAGCTCCGAGTCCATCGATTGCGCAGGCTGATCGCCGCGCCAGGACTGGCGAACGTGCTCGATGACTTGTCTGTCGAACTGGTTACACAAGACCCCTAGGAGCACCGGCCCAGCGCGTCGCATCCCCGGCTATGCAAAGGCTGTTGCAGGCAAGGCTGTGCGCGTAATAGCGTCGTAGGCGCGCGGTAGTCTGGCCCGGCAGGCTGAGCGCGTCGTGAGCGGTTTGTGCTGCGCTGCATCCGATTGCCTCCAATTGAGGCCGACAGCACGAAAATTTTCGTCGCCTCGTAAGTCGTTGATTTCATTTAGCTCGCCAATTTGACGGTTCGCGCAGCGGGAGGCGTTAGGGCCAAAGGGGAGAAAGTTGAGCGCGACCAGTCACTTACCACTCGTTCGAACAATCGAGTGGGAGTGACGCGCTAACGCCGTCCTCCGGTCCTCAGTCGAAGATGTCGAAGATGGAGCCGCGCTTCTTGCCGTAGCCGCCATGGCCGTAGCCGTGCTCGCCGCGCTCGCCGTATTCGCCGCGCTCTCCGCGTTCGCCATAACCCCAGGGCTGCTGGGGCGGCGGGGCGTAGGCGGGGCCGGGTTGCGGGGGATAGGGCGCTTGCGGGGCGGCGGCGTTCTGGGCGGCCGACGCCATCAGCTTCTCGAGCTCGCCCCGGTCGAGCCAGACGCCGCGGCAGCTGGGGCACATGTCGAACTGGACGCCGGCGCGGTCGACGGTCTGCATCGAGCTGTTGTCGTTGGGGCAGAGGAGCAGGGGCATGGACGCTTCCTTTCGGGCCGGGAGCGGCGACGCTGGGCCGCGGCCGTCCGCCCGGACTAGGCCCGTCGATCCCGGGCGGCAAGGCGGCTATGGCCGTGGCCGTCGGCGGATCGGGAGAAGCGGCGGGTGATCATGCAGGCCCAGGTGTTCGGCCGCGAGGAGGCCGCGGCGCTGCGCGAGGCGCTGGCGGACGCCCCGTTCCGCGACGGGCGGGCGACGGCGGGAGCGGCGGCGGAACGGGTCAAGCGGAACGAACAGGCGCGGGGCGACGACGCGCGCGTGATCGCGGCGGCGCGTCGCGTGCGCCTCGCGCTGGAGGCGCATCCCCTGGTCCGCGGCTGGGCCAGGCCGGTGCGATGGTCCACCCCGATGTTCGCGCGCTACGGGCCGGGGCAGGGCTATGGGCTGCACGCCGACGCGGCGGCGATGCACGATCAACAGGGTTGGCCGATCCGGACGGACATCAGCTTCACCCTGTTCCTGTCGGAGCCGGACACGTACGACGGCGGCGCGCTCCTGATCCGGGAGGGCGACGAAGAGCGCGAGTTCAGGCCCGGGGCGGGATCGGCGGTCCTCTACCCGACCGGACGCCTGCACGCCGTCGCGCCGGTGACGCGGGGCGAGCGGCTGGTCTGCGTCGGGTGGATGCAGAGCCTGATCCGGGGCGCCGACCGGCGCGAGCTGCTGTTCGACCTCGAGCGCGTGCGGCGCGGCGGGGACGGCGACGACGCGGCGCTCCTGCTGGACAGGGCGATCGGCGACCTCCTTCGGATGTGGGGCGAGCATTGAGCGGTGCGCGACGTTTAGACCATGGTGACGGCTTCGGCCCTGGACGCTAGGCTGCGTCGGCCGACGCGGGGCGCGTAGGATCATGAGGAGATGGGCGTTGGCCGACATCGACGCGTCGTTCCCCCCGCCTTTCCTGGCCGGCGGCGGCGCGTGCGCGGCGCTGATCGCCGAGCGGGACTGGTCGACGACGCCCCTGGGGCCGATCGAGGGGTGGCCGGGCGCGCTGAAGGTCGCCGCCGCCATCCTGCTGCGCAGCCCCGTGCCCATGGCGATGCTGTGGGGCGAGGACGGCGTCATGATCTACAACGACGCCTATTCCGTCTTCGCGGGCGGACGGCACCCAGCGCTGCTGGGGAGCAAGGTCCGCGAGGGCTGGCCGGAGGTCGCCGCGTTCAACGACGAGGTCATGCGCGTCGGCCTGTCGGGCGGCACGCTCCGCTACCGCGACCAGGAGCTGACGCTGTTCCGCCACGGCGCGGCGGAGCAGGTGTGGATGGACCTGGACTATTCGCCCGTCCCCGGCGACGACGGCCGGCCCGCCGGCGTGCTGGCGATCGTCCAGGAAACGACGGAGCGGCTGCGCGCGCAGCGGCGGCTGGAAGGCGAACGGGCGCGGCTGCACGGCATGTTCGCCCAAGCGCCCGGGCTGATCGCGATGCTGAACGGGCCGGACCATGTGTTCGAGCTGGCGAACCCCGGATATCTCGCGCTGATCGGCGAACGCGACGTGATCGGCCGGCCGTTGGCGGAAGCGGTGCCCGAAGTGGCGGAGCAGGGCTTCGTCGACCTGCTCGACAGCGTTTACCGGACGGGCGAGCCCTATGTCGGCGTCGGCGTGCCGATCGCGAACCGCCGCGCGCCCGGCGGCGAACTGGAGACGCGGCTGTACGATTTCGTGTACCAGCCGCTGTTCGACGAGGACGGGCGCGTCACCGGGATCTTCGCGGAAGGCCAGGACGTCACCGACCGCGCGCGCGCCGAGGCCAAAGTCCGGGAGAGCGAGGCGGAGCTCCGGCGGATCACGGACGCGCTGCCGGTGCTGGTGGCCTATGTCGACCGGGATCTGCGGTACCGCTTCGTCAACCGCGCCTATGAGGAATGGTTCGGGCGGCCGCGCGACGCGATCCTGGGCCTGCACCTGCGCGAGTTGCTGGGCGACGACGCTTCCGCGTCGCTTCGAGGATGCGTGGAGGCGGTGCTCGGTGGCGAGCCGCGCCGCTACGCCGCCCGCGTCGAGCGGCGGCCGGGCGAGCCGCGCGACATCGAGGCGAGCTATATCCCGCGTGCGGGCGAGGATGGGACGGTGGTCGGCTTCCACGTCCTGATCCAGGACGTGACGGAGCGCCGTGCGGCCGAGGCCCGGGCGAGCGAGGACGCCGCGGAGCGCGCCGCGATCCTGGGGCAGCTGGCGGAAGGCGTCATGGTGACGGACGCGAACGGGCGGATCGCCTTCGTCAACGACGCGGCCGAACGCCTGCACGGCGTCAAGCTGCTGGGCGTCGATCCCGACGGATACAGCGACAGCTACCACCTGCTGACGGAGGACGGGCGGCCCTACCCGCCGCGTGACCTGCCGCTCGCGCGCGCGGTCGTGGACGGCGAGGTCGTGTCCGACGCCCGGTGGCGCATCCGGCGGCCCGACGGGTCGGAGGTCGTCGCGGTGGGATCGGCGCGGCCGGTGACGGGGCCGGACGGCGCGCGGCGCGGCGCGGTGCTGACGGTGCGCGACGACACCGCGCGGACGGCGGCGGAGGACCGGCTGCTCGCGAGCGAGCGCGAGCTGCGCCTGATCACCGACGCGCTGCCGATCATGGTGTCGTACATCGACCGGGACGAGCGGTACCGCCTCGTCAACGCCGCCTATGAGCGCTGGTTCGAGGTGAAGGGCGACCAGGTGCTGGGCCGGAGCGTGCGCGAGCTGCTCGGCGACGAGGCGTATCGCCCGCGCCGCGACCGCATCGCGGCGGCGCTGCGCGGAGAGGCGCAACGGTTCGAAGCGTTCACGCCGACGCCCGACGGCGACCGTCGCGAGACGGAGGTGCATTACGTGCCCCGTCGCGGCGACGGGGGGCGGGTCGAGGGCTTCTACACGCTCGTGATAGACGTGACGGACCGGGCCGCGGCCGAGAAGCGGCTGCGCGCCTCCGAAGCACGGCTGCGCGCGGTGGTCGAGGCGGCGCCGGTGGGACTGGTCTTCGCCGACGCCGACGGGCGGATCACCGGCGGCAACGCGCGGGTGGAGGAGCTGCTGGGCCATCCCATCCTGCCGTCGGCCAATGTCGACGAGTACGACCGTTGGGTCGGCTTCTACGCCGATGGGCGGCAGGTGCAGGGGCGCGAATATCCGCTCGCGCGTGCTCTGGCGGGTGAGGAACGGCCCGAGCTGGAGGTGCTGTACCAGCGCGGCGACGGGCGGCGGAGCTGGATCCGGTTCGTGGCGGCGGCGAAGCGCGACGAGGAGGGGCGGATCGTAGGAGCCGTGGTCGCCTCGCTCGACATCGACGCCGAACGCCGCGCGCAGGACGAGCTCAGGCGGCTTAATGCGGACCTCGAAGCGCGGGTCGCCGAGGCCCTGGCGGAAAAGCGCGTGTTCGCGGATGTCGTGGAGGGCACGGACGCGGCGGTGCAGGTGATCGGCCGCGACCTGCGGCTCCTGGCCGTCAACAGGGCGGCGGTGGAAGCGGCGCGGCGCGTGTTCGAGCATCCGCTGAAACCGGGAGATCATGTTCTCGACCGCTGGGCGGCGCAGCCCGCGGAGCGGGAGAAGGCGCGGGCGCGATGGACGCGTGCGCTGAAGGGCGAGCGGTTCACGGAGGAGGTCGAGACCGGTCGGCTCGGCGGCGAGCGCCGCTGGTACGAGCTGTCCTCCGGCCCGCTTCGAGACGCGCATGGCGCGGTGATCGGGGCGTTCCAGTTCGCCCAGGACGTGACGGCGCGCCGCCAGGGCCAGGAGCGGCTGGCGCAGGCGGAGGACGCGCTGCGCCAGGCGCAGAAGATGGAGGCGGTGGGGCAGCTGACGGGCGGGATCGCGCACGACTTCAACAACCTGCTGGGCGCGGTGGTGGGCGGGCTGGACCTGATCCGGCGACGGCCCGACGACGTCGCGCGCGTGCGGCGCTACGCCGAGGCCGCGCTCCAGGCGGCGGAGCGCGGGGCCAAGCTGACGGGGCAGCTGCTGGCGTTCAGCCGGGCGCAGCGGATCGAGCTGAAGCCGCTGACCCTGGGCGGGCTGGTCGAGGGCATGCGCGACCTGCTGGGCCGGACGCTGGGGCCGATGGTGCGGCTGGGCTTCCGGCTGGACGAGGACGGGCTGCCGGTGCTGTCGGACCCGACGCAGCTCGAGATGGCGGTGCTGAACCTCGCGATCAACGCGCGTGACGCGATGCCCGACGGCGGCGAGCTGACGATCGCCACCGCGCCGCGCTTCGTCGAGGGCGACCCGGAGTTGGCGGACGGTCATTACGTGGAGCTGTCGGTGGCGGACACGGGGCAGGGGATGCCGGCCGAGGTGGTGGCGCGCGCCTTCGACCCGTTCTTCACGACCAAGGGCGTGGGCAAGGGGACGGGGCTGGGGCTGAGCCAGGTCTACGGCATCGCCCGGCAGTCGGGCGGCGCGGTCCGGATCGACAGCGCGCCGGGGCGGGGGACCGTCGTGCGGCTGCTGCTGCCGCGCACGGACGCGCCCGTCCGCGCGGGCGACGGGCAGCGCGCGGACGGCGAAGCGGAGGGCGCGCGCGGGTCGGCGACGATCCTGCTGGTCGACGACGACGCCGACATGCGCGCGGTGCTCGCGGACCAGCTGGAGGCGCTCGGCTATCGCGTGGTGCAGGCCGCCGACGGGCCGGCCGGGCTGGCGCTGCTGGACGAGGCCGCGCCCGACCTGTTGATGCTCGATTTCGCCATGCCGGGCATGACGGGGGCGGAAGCGGCGCGCGCCGCCCGGGAGCGCCGGCCCGAGCTGCCGATCGTGTTCGCGACGGGCTACGCCGACACGGCGGCGATCGAGGCGGCGGCCGGCCCGGACGCGCCCGTCCTGCGCAAGCCGTTCCGCCTGGAGGAGCTCCAGGCGGTGGTGGCGGGCGCGCTCGGCCGGGTCTGAGCCGGGGGCGCTTAGACCCCCGTCGCCATCCGGGAGAGCACGTCGTAGGAGACGACGGGCGCCAGCGCTCCGGCACCTGGTTCCGGCGACGGGTCGAGCGGAAGGCCGGCGTTCTCCAGCACTTCGCGGAAGCGGCGGCGGCCCGCTTCGAACGAATGGCGCAGGCGCACATGCTCGAGGCCGGCGAGCGACATCGCCTCCCACGCCTCGTCGTCGGACAGGAGGCGCGACACCTCCTCCAGCCATTCCGCCGGCGTGTCGGCGACGGCGGCGGAGACGCGCTCCTCCAGGCCCAGGCCTTCGGCGGCGACCGCGCTCAGGACGTTGGGCGTGCCGGACGCGAGCGCGTCGACGACCTTGCCCTTGACGCCCGCGCCGACGCGCAGCGGAGCGACCATCACGCGGCACGAGCCCGTGAAGACGCGCGCGTCGGGCACCCAGCCCAGCACGTCGATCCGGTCATCGTCCTTGATCAGGTCGAGCTTGTCGAAGCCGGAGCCGGCGATGCGGAAGCGCAGATCGGGGAACGCGTCGCTCAGGCGCGGCCAGCATTCGCGGGTGAACCACTCCACCGCGTCACGATTCGGCGGATGGTCGTAGCTGCCGATGAAGCCGATATGCTCGCGTTCCTCGAGCGGGGTGGGCGGGGGCGTGTCGCCGGCGACGAAGGGGAGGAGCAGCACCTGCGCCTTCAGGCCGAGCTGCGACTCGATCACCGCCTTTTCGACCTCGCTATAGGTGAGCACGGCGTCCACCTGCTCGAACACGGCGAGCTCCTCGGCGCGGGTGGCGACCGCGGCGCGGTAGACGTCTTCCGACTGGAGCAGGCGCGCCTCGCGGAGCTGGCGGAGAAAGTGGAGATCAGCGCAGTTCAGGAGGATGCGCGCGTTGGGCGCGTGCTGCCGGATCAGCGCGGGCAGGCCCGTCGCGGTCTGGAACCGGTGGATGTAGATCACGTCGAACTCGGCCGCGCGGCGCGCGATCACGTCGGCGAGGCCGGAATAGAAGGGCGCGTGGAGATGCTCGACGCCGCCGCGCTCGAAGGTTTCGGTGTAAAGGCCTAAGTGCGCCATGTTCCGGGGCGCGATCGAGACCTTGTAGCCGAACGACTGGAGGAGGCGGATCTCCTGGCTGATCGCGAGCGAGCCTGCGTCCATGTCGAAACGCGGGGGCTGGTAGTCGAGCACGAGCGCGCGGCCGACGACGCCGCGATCCTTCTCGCGCGCGGTGTCGGAGGCGTAAGCGCCCAGCCCCCGGAAGCGGTGGCGCCATTTGTCCTCGAACTTGGGCCGGTTGATCTCCTGGTAGCGCTTCATGCCCTGGCCGAGATCGGTGCCCGACGAGACGCCCTCGTAATGGACGACCATCGACTTGGCGGCGTAGACGGTGCGCAGGCCCGCCTCGCGCACCTTGAAGGCGAGATCGGTGTCCTCGTAATAGGCCGGCTCGAACTCGGCGGAGAAGCCGCCCACTTCCTCCCAGGTCCCGCGCGGGATCATGATGGCGGCGCCCGACAGGTAATCGGCCTGTCGCGTGTAGTTCCATTGCGGGGCGGCGCGGTTCTCGCCCCAGCCCAGGTTCCACGGGCGGCCGTTGTTCCACACGATGCCGCCCGCCTCCTGGAGCCGGCCGTCGGGGTAGACGAGCTTCGCCCCCGTCAGCCCGACATCGGCGAAAGCGCCGAAGGGCAGGTGCAGCTCCTCGAGCCAGCGGCCCATCGGCTCCGTGTCGTTGTTGAGGAAGATGAGGAACTCGCCGCGCGCGACGTCCGCGCCGGCGGTGCAGGCGCGGATGAAGCCGCCCGCGGTCTTCCGCCGCACGACGCGCACGCCTTCCCAGATCGCCTCGAGGTCGAGCGTGTCGTCCTTGGAGCCGTCGTCGACGACGATCACCTCGACCGACTGCCCCGCCGTCGTCATCAGCACGGCGCCCAGGCAGAAGTTGGTGAAGTGGAACTTGTTGTGGACTGGGATGATGATGGAGAAGCGCGGGCGTTCGTCGAGAGGCATGCGCCGGCGCGGATATTCCGCCACGCGCGCGTTCGGCCCCTGGATCACGGCGGCGTGCGCCGCGGCGACCTCGGCGAACATCCAGGACGGCGCGTCCATCGACCCCAGGCGCTTCATGGTCGCGGCGAACCCGCGGTAGCGTTCGGGCGAGAAGGCGAGCAGCCCCGGATCGTCCACCAGCGACGTGTAGGCCTGGATCGCGTCGCCCGGCGTCTGCAACGCGGGCATTTCGACGATGCCCGTCGCCAGCGTCTCGCCCGTCGCTTCGTCCATCACGTCCACCTGATGCCGTCCCCCGTCCAATAGGTCTTCGGGCAGTTCGACGTGCCCGCCGTAATCGTCGCCGTGGGTCCCGACACGTCCCGACGCGACGAGCGATCCGTCCACCACCACCGCGACCGACCGGTCGGCGGGCGATCCGTCGGCCGACCGGCCCTTGAGCACGAGCGCCCGCCCGTCGACCGTCATGGACAGGCAGAAGCCGAGAAGCGGCCCCAGTTCCCGGCGGACCGGGACCGGCGCTTGGGCTTCGCCGTCGAACAGGGACAGCGGCGGGCCGAATACGCGCAGCGCGTCGGTGACGGGAGCGAGCCGGTAGAGTTCGGGAGCGCCGTCGAGCAGGCCGTCCCGGGCGTAGATGAGCGGCCGCCGTCCGGGATCGCCCTGGAACAGGCGGGGCTCGCGGAAGAACAGGAAGCCGTCGGGCGACGAGGACGGCGCGCCCTGGACCAGCGTGACCCGTAAACCCGTGGCGTTCGCCGGGCAGTAGCTCTTGACGCCCAGCGTCTCGTATTCCGTCAGCTCACTCGAGCGCCCGTGCTCGCGCCAGGCGTCATCGCGGCTCACGGGGGCGCCGTCGGCGCGCAGCCATTCGAGGACGAGCCCGGCCCCGCAGCGGAGCTGGCCGATGTCGAGCTCGAAGGTGTAGGCGGTGTTCGGAACCGGTCGCCAGCCGCCGAGCGCCAGCGGCACCGTCAGGTCCCAGGCGACCGTTCCGCCGCCGCCTTCCGGCCGGACGCAGTAGGGCGTCGCGTCGCCTTCCGCCACGATCCTCGCGGTGCCGATGCGGGCGCCGTCGGCGAGGTCGCCGACGGGCGTCGCGAACCCGATGAACGGGGCGAAGCGTTCCGGGTCGACGAGGTTGGCGACGGGCATCGAATCCGCTGACAGGCGGCTCAGGGCGACCGTGTCGACGGCGACCCCGTCCTTGACCAGCGCGACCGTCTTGGGCGGCTCCTCGCCCGGCGGCCAGGCCATCAGGAGGCCGCCCAGCCCGTAATCGATCACCTGCACTCGACGCGCCCCCCGCTCAACGCCGTCTCGCCTATCGGAATGGGAGGGGCGGCTCAACCCCGCAGGCCCCGCCCTCGCATCCGGCGCGGAGTCGTTGTAGTGGCCGCGTCCACCGACGGCGCGCGCCGCGGATCGGGCGGCGGGCGGTTCGGGGACGAGGACGATCGATTGGCGACACTGACACCGTTGACGATGAGGATGGACGACGGCCGATCGCTCGTGTTCGACGTGGAGGTGCGCAAGGCCGCCAAGGCCTGGATCGCGCTCGGCGTCCGCAAGTCGGGCAGCTCGGTGTTCGCCAACATCGTCTCCGCCTTGGCCAAGCACAGCGGCGTCAACGCCGTCGACGTGCCGGGCGCGATGTTCGAGCACGGGTACCGCTACGCCGACTGGAACGGCTATCCCCGGCTCGCCGACCTGCTGTGGCGCGGCAACGCCTATGTCGGGTTCCGCGACCCGCCGACCTCGTTGTTCGCCGACCCCGTGTTCGCGTCGGCGCGCAAGATCCTGCTGGTGCGCGATCCGCGCGACGCGCTGGTGAGCGAGTATTTCTCCAACGCCTATTCCCACCGGTTGCCGAGCGCGTCGTCGGGCGCGACCGTGATCGAGGAGGTGCGCGCGGGCGCGCTGGCGTCGACGCTGGAGGCCTATGTCGTCGAGCGGGCCGAGCATCTGGACCGGACGGTCGCCGGCTACCGGCCCCTGTTCCGCGACCCCAACCTCAAGATCATGCGCTACGAGGACGTGATCCTCGACAAGCGGAACTGGATCCTGGCGATAGCGGAGCATTTCGACTGGGAGGTGGGCGACCGGCTGGTGTCGGACATATTGGGGTGGGCGGACGTCCGGCCGGAGACGGAGGATCCGCACGCGTTCGTGCGCCGGGTGACGCCCGGCGACCACCGGGACAAG
>DASVSW010000102.1:0-4050 GCA_036387895.1 Sphingomonas sp. | reverse complement strand
GAGCTCCAGCGTCTGGAGGTCGCCGGGGCCCCGCGCGTCGATCACGCCGCCCGCCTCCAGCCGCTCGCCGTCCTGGAACACGACGGCGGTGGCCGACAGCGCGGACACCTTGCGCCCCAGCGTCAGCGACTCCGGAGGCAGCGTCCGGCGCGCCACCGCGTCCAGCCGGTCGCTCTCGATCGAATAATAGGTCGCGTCCACCGTGCGCCGGTGCGCGGGGAAGGCGACGTCGTAGCCGCGCCAGGCGTGGACCACGAGCGGGCTCAAGAGCCAGCGGTCCGCTTCCGCCACGTCCGACCCGAAGAAGGACCACAGGTGGTTGCCGCCGACACCGTCGCCCGCGTCGATCAGCCTGAGCTTCAGGTCCGGATGCTTGGCCGCGAGCGCGAGCGCGATGAGACCGCCCGCCAGCCCCGCGCCGACGATCGCCACGTCGCAACGATCGTGGTTCGAAGGATACGCCATCGCTTCCCGCCTAGCCCAGCGGGGCCGGTATGAGAAACGCTTTCCGTTCCGCGCCTGTCCCAGGTTACCCTGCGGGCGTGACGGGACCGACGATATCCACCCCGCGCCTGACGCTGACGCCCCACGCCGCGTCCGACTTCGACGAGGTCGCGGCGCTCTACGGCGACGAGGGCGTGATGGCTCGGATCGGCGTGCCGCCCTCGACGCGCGAGGAGAGCTGGCACCGGTTGCTCCGCTATGTAGGACACTGGTCGACCATGGGCTTCGGCCATTGGGTGGTCCGCGAGACCACGACCGGCCGCTACCTGGGCGATGTCGGCCTGATGGAGTCGCGCCGCGCGACCCTGCCCAGCTTCGAGGGCACGCCCGAGGCCGCCTGGGCCTTCGCGACGGCGGCGCAGGGACGGGGCTTCGCGCGCGAGGCGGCGGCGGCGATGCTCGCCTGGGCGGACGGGCAGGGGATCGCGCGCACCGTGGCGATCATCGGCCCGGCGAACGACGCCTCCGTCCGGCTCGCGGGTCGCCTGGGCTACGCCGACGTAGGCGAGGTGGCGTACAAGGGCGGCCCTCTACGCTTCTTCGAGCGTCCGCGTCCCGGTTGAGCTTGCTCTTCCGTACCGTTCCGCACAGAAAGCGGCGCTTCCTCCCGCTCCCGCACGGTGCCTTCCATGTCCTCGCGCCCGCGTGGCCGCCCTCGTTCGTTCGACCCCGCCCAGGCGCTCGCCCGCGCCGCCGAACGCTTTCGCACACGCGGCTTCAGCGGCACCTCGCTCGACGAGCTGTCGGAGGCGACGGGGCTGAACCGCCCCAGCCTCTACGCCGCGTTCGGCGACAAGCGCGCGCTCTACCTCGCGGCCCTGCGCCGCCGCCACGACGCGCAGGAAGCGCGGCTCGCGGCGCTCGCCGACGCCGGCCCGCCGCTCGACGAGGCGCTCGCCCGCCTGTTCGCGCTCGCCATCCATGGCTGCCTTTCGGGCGAGACGGGGCCGGCGGGCTGCATCGCGGTCGCCACCGCCACCGCCGAGGCGACGGCCGATCCCGCGGTGCGCGACGCGCTCGCGGCGCAGATCGCGATGGAGGACCGGCTCCTCGAACGGCTGCTTGCCGCCGCCGGGGCCGACGACCCGCCCGGCCAGGCGCGGTTGGTCGTCGCCGTCATGCAGTCGCTCACCGTCCGCGCCCGCGCCGGCGCGACCCGCGACGAGCTGGAACGCCTCGCCCGCGACTGCATCCGCCTCGTCGCGGGGTGACGCCGCGCGTCCCGATCAACTGATCAGATCGACGCTCGCCGATCCGCCTTCGCCGACGATGCGGAAGCGCCTGAGCTCGACGCGGTGGGCGGACAGCGCCCGGCGGCAATCCTCCGGAAGATCGCCGTCGGCCGGCAGCACCATGACGCGCTGCGGCTCGTCGCCGACGCCATGCGTCATCAACTGGCCGAGCGCCGTGTAGAAGGACTGGCGATCCAGCCGCGTCTTCACCTCGTACAACTCGGTCATGCGCCCCGCCCGTGAGACCAGCAGATCGATCAGGTCGGTGTTGGCGACGGTCTCGGATCGCGACGATCGGCTCATCCGGTCGTCGCGCAAGGCGTCGACGACCATGCCATGGTACGTCCAGTAATCGACCGGTCCCCTCGACAGCGAGCGTCGCCGACCGGACGACTCGGGCGTGAAGACGTCGATCCGATCGCCACCGTCGGTATCGGCCGGTGCGGGCCTTCCCGCGGCCGCCGCCTTGAAGCGGCGCACTCGTTCGGCGAACCGCTCCACCAGCCGCGGCAGGTTCGGATCGGCTATGTAGCCGATGGCCAGTCCGAAGCGGTCGCCTTCCGAATGACGCACGACCGACGGCTTGTCCGATATGCTGCGGAGGAACGCGTCGCGTCCGATCCCGGACCGCCCTCCGCCGACCTTGCCGCTGTGCATGATCAGCACGCGTCCGTGCTCGTCCTCTGCGAAAAACCCCGCCACGCGGTTGTCACGACCGGCGACCGGGACGTTGATCTCGACCACGATCTCCTGCGTGCGTGCGTGCTGATCCAGAAAACCGAAAGCGTTCCAGAACCGCTCGGTGCCGGAGTCGGCCTCGCGTTTGGTGGCGAAATAAAGACGACCTTCGCCCAGACCGTGCAGCTTGTGAGGGTAGGCACCCGCTCTGGACGTCAGCGCCCGTTCGCCGATCGGTTCGAGCGCGGAACGCAGGGTCGCAGCCATCGCGGCCTGCGCTGCCGCGACCGGACGGGCGCCGGTTATCATCCTCAGCATCGTGCCTCCCGGAACGGCGGACTGCCGGGCAGTTACCCTTTGAGGAGATTCATGACGAGCGGAGATGCATCGAGGTCGGACCGACTTCCGGCTGCGCGATCCGCGCGCTACACCGTGACAGTGCTGGCTCTCATCCTCGCGGCCCTGTCCACGACGCTGATCGTGGCGGCGCGCTACCTTTTCGTGTCGGGCGGGTTCGCCTGGTGGACACGCGCGCGGCATCCCGGCCTGTACGCGGGGCTCGACGCGCAGATGCGCCGCGAGATCGCGTGGAGCCTGCTCTCCGCCGCGATCTACGGCGCGCCCGCAGGGCTCGTGCTCTGGGGTTGGATGCAGCGCGGATGGACGCGGATCTACTCGCAGGCCGACGCTTGGCCGCTCTGGTGGCTGCCCGTCTCCGTCCTCGTCTACCTCTTCGCGCACGACAGCTGGTTCTACTGGACGCACCGCTGGATGCACCGGCCCAGGCCCTTCCGCCTCGCCCACGCCGTCCATCACCGCAGCCGGCCGCCCACCGCCTGGGCCGCCATGGCCTTCCACCCCGTCGAGGCGCTGTCGGGCGCTGTGCTTTTCCCGCTACTGGTGTTCGTGATTCCGATCCACTGGGGGGCGCTGGCCTTGGTGCTGGGCGTCGCCACGGTTATGGGGGTCACCAACCACATGGGGTGGGAGGTGTTTCCGTCATGGATGTGGCGCGGCCGGCTGGGGGGCTGGCTCATCACCGCGTCGCACCACCAGCGGCACCATGAGCGCTACGGGTGCAATTATGGGCTGTATTTCCGATTCTGGGATCGTCTCTGCGGCACGGACGAGGGGCTGGGCGACTTCGGCCGCGCGCACGAAGCGGCTCGCCGCCGGGGCGACGCTGTTCCTCCTGCTGGGCGCGGGAACGCCCGTCGGGCGGCTTGACGTCGAGGTGGCCGGGCTGCGCTCGGCCAAGGGCGTCGTCCGCGTCTGCCTGACCCGCCAGCCTCAGGGTTTCCCCAAATGCCACGCCAACGCGATGGCGGTGCGCGGCAACGTGCCCGCCAGCGCGACGGTGGTCGGCTTCGACGGCCTGCCTCCCGGCGACTACGCCGCGGCGGTGATCCACGACGAGAACGGCAACAAGCGCCTCGACACCTTCGCGGGCGTGCCGACCGAAGGCTTCGGCTTCTCGCGCAACCCGGCCGTCCGCTTCGGCCCGCCGCGCTTCGACGCCGCGCGCTTCGCGGTGCACGGGCCTGCCGGCGTGCAGCAGGTCAAGCTGCGCTACATGCTTTGACGCTTGTTTCAGCATAGCTGAAACAAGGGCGGCGCCGGCCCGCACCCCCACCCG
>DASVSW010000101.1:0-13650 GCA_036387895.1 Sphingomonas sp. | reverse complement strand
GGCCGGTGGGTCGCGTGTTCCCAGACTCGACGGGCAGGGCGGTGTTCCTTGGCACGCTGGCGCTGGGTGACGAACGGCGGCCGATCAGGTACGGGCGCGACCGGGACCGCGACATGGCGGGCTGGGTCGAGCGGGTGGGCGAGCGGCGGTGGCGGATCGTCCTGCCTTATCCCCGGTTCGAGTCGCTGCTGGACGTCGTCGAGCTGGTTCCGGAAAGCGTCGGCACGACCGGGGGCGGGACCACGGCGGGCGTGGGCGCGACGGGCGGGGCGGGGAGCGGCGGCAAGCCGGCCATGTAGTCGTCGCCATCGAGGGCGATCATCTGGACACGGGCCGCGTTGGCCTCGGCCACGGCCTTCACGTAGCTGCGCGGCTTCTTCATGAGTTCGGGGCGGTCGAGGCCGACCAGGCCCAGCCGCCGGGCGGCCTCCTTGACGAAATGGACGCAGTTGCGGCTGTTGAGCAGATAGTCGACGTCCGGATGCGCCCATTCGGCGACGAGCGACAGCATCTCGCGATACTGCCGGTCGGTCAGGACCATCGAGAACTGCGCGTCAGAACCCTTCATGTAGCCGGGCTTGGCGATGTCGATCCGGGCCGGGACCGCGCCGAACAGGATGGCGGGGGTGATCGTCTTGGCGGTGTAGCCGTAGTTCACGTCAACCGGCGGTCCGCCCGCGTCCGGCACGCCGCGCAACGAGAAGAAGGCGTGGGGGAAGTCGTTGCCGAACTCGTGGCTCCAGAAGGTGATCGTCACCGCCGCCTGGGCCGGCAGCGCGGTCGCGAGCCACAGGAGCACCGCGGCCAAGGGTCTGAGAAGCGTACGCATGGGCCATCCAGTCCGATTCGCCGGACGCCATTGGCTCAAGCGCCGCCTGTAGGACAGCCCATTTCGACGTAGGGATAGAGCAGGGGGAACGCCCGCCGCCGGCCTGAACCGACGACGGGCGCCTTCCTCCCCAGGAAGCTCTCAGCCCAGGCGGCCCAGGCGGTGGTAGAGATTGGCGAACTTCACCGACCGCGGCTCGTCGGCGATCTTGCGGACGTAGTCGCCCACCGCCTCCTTCAGCAGTTCGAAGTCCTCCGTCGAGAAGACGGCGCGGCTCCGAGCGGGTTGGGGGCCGGGCTGCGGCTGTCCGGTTTCGGTCTGCATGATCTCTCTCCTTGGTTCAGGCGGCGTGCTGGAACTGGGCGGCTTCGGTCGACTCGGCGAGCGCGGTGGTCGAGCTCTCGCCGCCGGCGACGGCCTGGGCGATCAGGTCGAAATAGCCGGTGCCGACCTCGCGCTGATGGCGCGTCGCGGTGTAGCCGCGCGGTTCGGCGGCGAACTCGGCCTGCTGGAGCTCGGAATAGGCGGCCATGCCGCGGTCGCGATAGCCCGACGCCAGCTCGAACATGCCGTAGTTGAGCTGGTGGAAGCCCGCCAAGGTCACGAACTGGTACTTGTAGCCCATCGCGCCGATCTCGCGCTGGAACTTGGCGATGTCGTCGCGGTCCAGGTTCTTCTCCCAGTTGAAGCTGGGCGAGCAGTTATAGGCCAGCATCTTGTTCGGATGCTTGGCGTGGATCGCCTCGGCGAAGCGGCGGGCGTCGTCCATGTTCGGGTGCGACGTCTCCCACCAGAGGAGGTCGGCGTGGCTAGCGAAGGCGAGGCCGCGCTTGATGCAGTGGTCGACGCCCGTGCCGTCCTTCAATCGGAAGAAGCCTTCGGGCGTGCGCTCGCCGGTCAGGAACTCGTGGTCGCGCTCGTCGACGTCGGACGTGATGAGCTTCGCGCTCTCCGCGTCGGTCCGGGCGCAGATGATCGTGGGCACCCCGCACACGTCGGCCGCCAGGCGCGCGGCGTCGAGGTTGCGGATGTGCGCCTGGGTCGGGATCAGGACCTTGCCGCCCAGGTGGCCGCACTTCTTCTCGGAGGCGAGCTGGTCCTCGTAGTGGACGCCGGCGGCGCCAGCGGCGATGTAGGCCTTCATGATCTCGAAGCAGTTGAGCGGCCCGCCGAAGCCGGCCTCCGCGTCGGCGACGATGGGGGCGAACCAGTCGCGCTGCGCTCCGCCCTCCGAATGCTCGATCTGGTCGGCGCGCTGGAGCGTGTTGTTGATCCGGCGGCAGAGCTCCGGCCCGGCGTTGGCGGGGTAGAGCGACTGGTCGGGGTACATCGCGCCTGCGGTGTTCGCGTCGGCCGCGACCTGCCAGCCCGATAGGTAGATCGCCTTCAGCCCCGCGCGGACCATCTGCATCGCCTGGTTACCGGTCATGGCGCCGAGCGAGTGGACGTAATCCTCGGTGTTGAGCAGCTCCCACAGCTTCAGCGCGCCGCGCTTGGCCAGCGTGTGCTCGATCGGGACCGACCCGCGGAGCCGCGCTACGTCGTCGGCGGTGTAGGGACGGACGATGCCGTCGAACCGGCCGGCGGGGGCTGGGATCAGGTCCTCGAAACTGGTGGCCATGCGGTTGTCTCCCTTTACAATCTATGGCTCCTTGTACGCTCATGTTTACGGAAGTATCGGCGTGAACGGGTCTCTATCGGGTCAAACGGCTCCCGCGGGACAGCGAAGCTGGAGTTCCGGCCTGTATTGCTGTAAACTATTTACATGATAAGTTCGGCCGCGAACTCGAACGGGGGCGGTCGCGGACGGGCGGGTGCGGATCGGACGGTTCACGCGACGATCTCCGTGGCGGATGCGATTCGCGGGAACATGGCAGGAACGGAGGCTGTAGGACATGGCCGAACGCAAGCTTTTCGCGGGCCACGCCGTCCGGCGGCTCCGCTACCAGTTGGAGCTGACGCAGGGCGCGATGGCGGAAGCGCTCGGGATCAGCGCGAGCTATCAGAACCTGATCGAGCGCAACCAGCGGCCCCTCTCGGCGGCGATGCTGGTGCGGCTGGTCGAGCAGTTCGGCTTCGACCCCCGGCGGATCGGGACGGCGGAGCCGGGCGGCGGCGCGGACGCGATCCGGCGGCGGCTGGTCCATCCCATGTTCGCCGATTTGGAGATCGACCGGAACGAGCTGTCGGAATGGCTGGCCGCCGCACCCGGCGGCGCCGAAGCGTTCGCGCGCGCTTATGACCGGATCGACGCAGGGGGTGCGGGTGCCGCGCCGACGGACGACCCGTCGGTCCCGGTCCGGCGCGAGATCGAGCGGTGGCGCAACCATTTCGCCGATCTGGACGCGCATGCCGAAGAGCTGGCGGACGAGCTGAGGCTGGGGTCGGCGGACCTGTACGGCGCAATGGCGGAGCGGTTGCGCGTCCGGCACGCCTTGAGCATCCGCATCCTGCCGGTCGACGTGCTGCCCGACGTGCTGCGCCGGGTCGACTATCATGCGCGCCAGCTCCAGCTGTCCGAACTGCTCGACACCGCGTCGCGCACCTTCGCCGTGGCGTTCCACCTGGCGACGATCGAGGCGCGCGACGAGGTGGACGCGCTGGTCAAGGCGGGCAGCTTCGCCGACCGCGTCGCCGAGCGGCTCTACCGTCGGCACCTGCTGAGCTATTGGGCGGCGGCGGTCATGATGCCCTACGCCAGGTTCCTGCGCGCGTGCGAGGGGACGGGGTACGACGTCGAACTGCTGCAGCGGCGGTTCGGCGCGGGGTTCGAGCAGGTGGCGCACCGGCTGACGACGCTGCAGCGCGTCGGCGCGCGGGGTCTGCCCTTCTTCATGATCCGCGTCGACCGGGCGGGCCAGTCGTCGAAGCGCTACGCGGGCGCCAGCGGATCGGCGCTGGTCGGGCGCGACGGCCGGTGCCCGCTATGGAGATTGCACCACGCGTTCGACCGGCCGGGGACGCTGACGGCGCAGCTGGTCGACCTGGCCGGATCGGGCGCCGAGGAGGCGGGCGAGGGGGTCGACGGCGGGAAGGCGCCTAGCCGCTGGTTCACCATGGCGCGCACCGTCCAGCCGCAGGGCCGCCGCCACGGCGGCGTCGCGGCCGAGTTCGCGATCGGGCTGGGCGTCGAGGCGGGCCGGGCGCACGCGCTGGCGGCGGCGCGCGGCGTCGACCTGAGCGGCGAGGCGACGCCGATCGGCCTGGGCTGTCGCGCCTGCCTGCGCGCCGACTGCCCGCAACGCTCGGCCGCGCCGGCTGGGCGGGCGCTGACGATCAACGAGCGGGAGCGGCGGGTCAGTGCTTGGACGTGGGTGGGGGAGTGAGGAGGCGGGTCCGCTCGCGTCTACTCGGCGCTTAGCCTCACGCTGCTATTGGTACGACTAGATGCCGAGGGATCCACTGTTCGCTTCCGCGCTTGTAAAGGTTATCCGTCCTCAAAAGGAGGCCATTTCCGAGCGCGAGCTGCTGACCTTTGCGGCCTTCTCATGGAATCAAGCCGATTGTTGTCAGAAGGACGGCGAGATCAGGCTCGACCTGCGCCGCTCGAGCTAGCGCAGGGCGGTCTAATCGGTCTGCGAGCCGCGCGGCAGGAGTCGCCTTCTCGTAGCCGGCCCAACGCTGCCGCAATTGTTCTATAGCGATCGGTGTCGTTGGCGGTCGCAATTGGCTGCAGCCCTCAAGATGGCGCAGAAGCAGCGCCTCGTGGCACGGCTGCTGCCAGATCAGGTGAAGTCTGGCAGATTCAGCGATGGCAGCGATTCGGCTATCTCGTTCTGGTGTTTGTCCGTGTTTATCGCGATCGAGCAGCACGAAGCGACATTCATAGTTGCCCCGCCGAAGACTGCGTTGCACAGCGTAAGCTGCAGCGCGCTCGACGAGCGCTAGCGGATCGCCTCCGCCGGGCTGCAGCAGCACGGCGTCGAGATGAACTCCAAGGCGCGCTGCTTCGGCGAGCCGGGCGAGCAGTGCCACGTAGCCCTGCTCGCTTTCACCCTCGCAGCCGACAAACAATCGCCGCCGCTGGGGGAGCATTTGCCGCGTCGGCCTCATCCGATCTGCGGCACGGCACCGTAGCTGCCGCCCAAGTATTTTCGGTAATAATTGTCATCACGTCGAACCGCCTGGACATCACTAAGTCCGTAAACTTCTGATCGACCGCCGCTCGACTTCGAGCAGAACAGTATCTCCTCCTTGACAAGATCCTCCAGCAACGACGCATTGTGGCAAGTCATCCAGAGCTGCGCATCGTAAGGATTGCGAACAGGGTCATAGAACCAACGCAGAATTTCGGGTAGCACCAACGGATGTATTGCCGTATCAAACTCGTCCAGCACTGCGATCCCGCCAGTCTCCAGCGTGCGAAGAAGAAAGGGATATAGCCGCAGGAATGTTCTTGTGCCGTGGCTTTCAAGCACCAGCGGCATCAATTGATCGTGACCCTCGTGCGCAAACCACGCGGCGGGACCGCTCGGCCCCATCTCGACTTTCATTGCGCGGACGCCAAGATCGATCCGCTCGATCTCCCGATTGAGCGCGCCGACGATCGCAGGATTGTCCGCATAAAAGCGCACCATTTGGTCTTCAACCCCATCAGCGCGCTCAATCAGAATGTTCGAAAGAACCAAACTCGCCGATTCCCACAATGCCGTAGCGAAAGGGTGCTTGAGTTGCGCGAGCGTCGAGATGACGCTGGCGTTCGGGCGCAATATCTTCTCTAGGGCTTGGCGGAAACCACTCAGTCCGAAGGCGCTCGCCGCCGAGACCTTGCCGTTCTCGCGGCTGAATAGCCGAACCCGCCGAGCAGTCGATGGCGGCCAATAGCTAAGTATTTCGGACGAGACCTGATGGTCACTGCTTAGCACCACTTCATACTGATATCGACAGAAGCCAGCCGCCTGGCCGGCGCCGCTCGGGTCGGCCATGCCGGCGAGTGAGATCGCGAGCCTAGTTCGCGAGGCTTGCGCCTCGTGACTATTGAACTTCTCAAAAGGCAGCCGGCCTCCGGGAGCGATGGAGAAGCTCTCCCGAATGAACCAGGCGATGAACGATAAAGCGCGCAGGACAGTCGATTTGCCTGAGGCGTTCGGTCCAAAAATTGCCACCACCTTCGGTGCCCGCTCGTCCGATCCTTCCCACAATGGCGCAAAGCGCCCTGGGAAGTCCGGCGCGTTGGCTGCGACCCGTAGGTCGATCACTTGCGGGTCTCTAAGGGAGTAAAAATTCTCGATCTCGAGTTCGTAAAGCATAGCACCTCGTCCGTGCGGAGCATACGATCACACACCGCTTTTGACAACAATTTGTCGAAATGAGGCCGAAAGCCTCTTCTTGGTCCTGGAAGCGCGCCGTACGCCGGACTGCGTTCAGGATCGCGCGACCAGCTGCAGGTGCAACCGCGGATCACCTTGCATAAGCGCATGGTTGCTACTTAGAAGTTTGAAGCCGGGCGCAAGTGATCGTCGCGTTCCTCGTAGAAATCGGTCGGCGGCTCGATGGAACACTGGTCTTTTGAAACCTGCCGTTTGCGAGCGGACTGACGACATATGGCCAGATGTCGATCACCCGAGATAGGGTGGCAGCGCGGCGCAGTACGCTCTAGGCTTGGCCATCGCCTAACGCGTCTCGTAGCCTAGCCATGAGTGAACGGCGGTGAGAGGAACGGCTTTGTTCGACGCGACAAGCAGCATTCTACGGTGTCTTGCGCTGTCCGCGCTAGTGCTGTCGACCGCTGTGCCAGGGCCCGCCTATGCCTCCCAAGCGGAGGCGCTCGCCCCCGCGATGCCGGCCATCCCCACCCTCCGCCAGCAGGCGCGGATGCGGGACGCGTGGCTGGCGGAGCGGTTGGACACGATCGCGCCGCGGCTGATGCACGAGCAGGGGATCGACATGTGGGTGCTCGTCGCGCGCGAGTATCTGGAGGACCCGGTGGTCGCGACGATGCTGGACGCGGAAAGCTTCCACGCGCGGCGGCGCACCATCCTGGTGTTCTTCGATCCGGGCGGGGGCAAGCCGGTCGAGCGGTTGACGGTCAGCCGCTACGGCTTGGGCGGGCTGTTCGCGCCCGCCTGGAAGCCGGAAGCGCAGCCGGACCAGTGGCGCGCGCTCGCTGAGCTGGTCGCGGCGCGGGACCCGAAGCGGGTCGCGGTGAACGTGTCGGCGGCGACCGCCTTCGCCGACGGGCTGACGCATAGCCAGCATTCCGAGCTGATGGCGGCGCTCCCGGAGCGGTTCCGCGCGCGCGTGGTGCCGGCGGACGAGCTGGCAGTGGGGTGGCTGGAGACGCGGAGCCCCGCCGAGGCCGCGGAGTACCCCCGGATCGTGCGGGTGGCGCATGCGGTAATCGGCGAGGCGCTGTCGAGCAAGGTGATCCGGCCCGGGCGGACCACGGCCGCCGACGTGCAATGGTGGATGCGCGAGCGGGTGGCGGCGCTGGGGATGACCGTGTGGTTCCACCCGTCGCTCCACATCCTGCGGGCGGGCGTCGCCGAAGAGCTTCAGGGCGACGCGGTGATCCGGCCCGGCGATATGCTGTGGACCGATTTCGGGATCATGCATCTGGGGCTCGCGACCGACACGCAGCATCTGGCCTATGTGCTGAAAGCCGGCGAGCGGGACGCGCCGGCGGGACTGCGCGCGGGCCTAGCGGGCGCGAACCGGGTGCAGGACGCGCTCCAAGCGGCGTTCCGGACGGGGCGGTCGGGCAACGAGATGCTGACGGAGGCGCGGGAGCGGGCGATCGCGCAAGGGCTGCGACCGACGGTCTACTCGCACCCGATCGGCCATCACGGGCATGGCGCGGGCGCGGCGATCGGGTTCTGGGACGACCAGCGCCCGAGCCCGCGCGGCGACCGGCGGCTCCGGCCGGACACCGCCTGGTCCGTCGAGCTGTCGCACACCGCCGCCGTGCCCGAATGGGGTGGGCGCGAGGTGCCGTTCCGGCTGGAGGAGGACGCGTTCTTCGACGGGCGGACCTTGCGCTACCTCGATGGGCGGCAGCGGGCGTTCCACCTGATCCGCTAGGCGCTAGCCGTCGCAGCGGAGGCGGTCGTGCGCGCCGTCGTGCTTGCCGAGGAGGCCGGGGACCTCGTCGAGTTGCCGCAAGCTCGTGAACCGGCCGCGCTCCTCGCGGTAGCGGACGATCTCCGGGCCGTGGCCCTTGAGTTCGGGAAGCGCGTCGAGTTCGTCGGCGGTGGCGGCGTTCAGGTCCAGCATCGCGCTTCAGCGCGCGCGGGGCGGCGCCGGTTCCCGGCGGCGAAGCGGTTGGGGGACGGGACGGGCGCGTATCGATCGACGGCGATGCCCCTTCCGTCAGGCGCAGGCGCGATGCTAGCTCCGACGCGGGCGGGGGTATCGTGCAATCGAAGACGTGTCGATCCGGTGACGAATAGGGCGTTCCATCCTGAAGACCTGGCGCGGGCGACGCGCGCCGAAACCGATGCGAGGGCGGCGATCGGCCGCGCGCGGCGGATCGTGGACCGGTCGCGCGAGCTGCTGACCGCGCAGGCGATCGGCGCGGAGCCGCTGCCCGTCGCGGGAAGGACGGCCGAGGATCCGCTCGGGCCGGCTGGCGGCTAGCTATTCCGCGCCGGCCGCCGCCTCGCCGCCGGTCAGCGGGCGCATGTGGCCGGCGAGCGCGAAGGCGGCGACGCGGCGGCCGATCTCCTCGCCCGCTTCGTTCGAGAAGCGGTAATGGACGCCGCCCAGGATGCGCGACAGCGACACGTCGCGGACCCAGGCGTCGTAGCTGGGCAGCACCTGGACCAGGCTGTCGGGGATGGAGGCGGACGACACGCGCACGCCGCCGGGCGGGCTGGCGCCGACCTCCGCGGTCAGGACGGACGCGGCCGCGCGGGCGTAGGTGCAATGGCCGCACGGATATTCGGGATGGTTGGGCGTGTTGATCAGCGGCGCCCAGCCGGGATCGGGCGCGGTGGCCGGGTTGCCGTCGTCCGCTGCGTTGCGGATCGCGCTGATCGGCCGCCAGAAGGCGTAGTGCAGCTTGGCGGCGGCGTTGGCCGAACCGGCATCGTCGGCCACCATCTCCATCAACGCGAACAGCCGCGCGTTCCGCACCAGCGAGCGGCCGGGCGCGTCGGCGATGCCGCGGAGCGAGGGCGTCATGTCGGGCGTGATGCGGTAGCGCGCCATCAACGTCTGGTGGGGCGTGCGCGCGGCGCTGTCGCGGGCGCCGAGCCGCTTCACCTCGTCGAAGTCGCGCGCCCAGCGCTCGCTGTTGAGCGCCGGCGGCGGCGCGGGACGGACGGCGTCGAGACTGGGGAGGAACCAGGGCTTGAAGGCGACGGCCCAGGGTTCGATCACCGGCAGCTGCGTCGCCGTCCAGACGCCGGGCGTCGTTAGCGGACGGAACGGGGTCTGCCGGATTGCGGGATCGATCCGGCCCGCCGCGAGCGCCGCCTTGGCCGCGGTTTCGCCGGCCTGGCGGCCCGCCTCGCGCGCGGCGGCGTCGGCGACGGCCTCCATGGCGATGGCGTAGTTGTCGTCGAGCGTCGCCTTCTGTGCGGGGAAGTGGCTGACGAGCACGGTATAAGCGGCGGTCGCGGCGGCGGCGTCCTGCGACGCGGCGCGGTCCGCGACCGGCAGCTTCAGATAGCTCTCGTAGCGGCGGTCGATGCTGTTGACCGCCTCGAACATCGCTAGCGCCACCTGCGAATAGTAGCGCGCGTGGTCGGGCGTGGGCGGCACGCCGGGCTTGGGCGGCGGCAGCGCCGCCTTGCCGACGCGCCCGCTGAAGTCCATCCACTCGCAGATCGTGTCGGCGTGCGCGGGCGACGCGGTGAGAAGCGTCGCGGCGAGCGCGGCGCAGGCGGTGCGGAGCATGTTTCTTCCCCTTTTTCCCTTCCCGTACCGGGTGATGGTACGTCGCTTCCCCGCGCGCGTATTGTACGGAAACGCCGCATGATCGGACGGCTGCTCGACCCGCTCGCGCGCGGGATGATGGAGGGACCGGCGGTCGACTTCGCGCGGCCCGCGGGCGAGGCGGCGCTGGTCGGCCCGGAGTCGGTATCATGGCGGGTGTTCCGCAATCCGGTCTCGCTGTTCGTCGGCGGCGTGGCGGCGGTGATCCTGGAGCTGGCCGAGCCGCGGGTCAGGTCCGGCGTGTGGGAGCATTCCTCGTTCCGGACCGATCCCGTGGGCAGGCTGCGGCGGACGGGGATGGCGGCCATGGTCACCGTCTACGGCGCGCGACGCCAAGCCGAGGCGATGATCGCGGCCGTACGACGGGGGCACGAAGGCGTGACGGGCGTGACTCCCGGCGGGGAGGCGTACCGCGCCGACGATCCCGAGCTGCTGCGATGGGTGCAGGCGACGGCTGTGTGGGGGTTCACGACCGCCTATGCGCGTTTCGTCCAGCGGTTGGGCGCGGCTGAGCGGTCGGCGATGTTCGCCGAAGGGGTCGCGGCGGCGCGGCTGTACGGCGTCGAGGACCCGCCCGCTTCATGGGCGCAATGGGAGGCGCTGCTCGCCGCGACGGAGGGGAGGCTGGAGCGATCGCCGATCGTGGAGGAGTTCCTGACGCTGATGAGGCACGCGCCGGCCTTCCCGCGCGCGCTGAGGCCGGCGCAGCGGCTGATGGTGCGCGGCGCCGTATCGATCGTGCCGGATCGGGTGCGCGAGCGGCTCGCGTTGCGCGGGGGGCTCCGCCCCGGCGAAGCGGCGGTCCTGCGCGCGCTCGGCGCGGCGGCGGAGCGCGTCGACCTGCCGTCCAGCCCGCCATCGGGGGCGCTACGCCGGCTCGGATTGCCGTCCGGACACCTCAACCCTTTGTTCAGGCGGCGATAATCTCATGTGCGTTACTCGGTCACCACACCCATGAGGAGGATGATGTGAAGAAACTGGTCCTAAGCGCGCTGGCGTTGGCCGTGGCCCTGCCGGCGGCGGCGCAGCAGGCGGCCCCGGCCGCCCCGCGCGGCGAGACGACGCGCGCCGAGCTGGAGACGCGGGTGCGCGAGCGCTTCGCAAAGGCGGACGGCGACCGCGACGGCTTCGTCACCAAGGCGGAACTTGCCGCCCGGCGCGGCGAGCGTCGGGAGGACCGTCGCGAAGCGCAGTTCGCCCGCCTCGACGCGGACAGGAACGGCTCGATCAGCCGGGCCGAGTTCCTGGCGCAGGGCGACGCGCGCGGCGAGCGGCGCGGTCGCGCGGCGGGTCGACGGGCTATGCGACCGACGACGATGGCGCGGTTCGGCGGGCGCATGTTCGACGTGGCCGACGCCGACCGCGATCAGCGGGTGAGCCAGGCCGAGGCGGTCGCCGTCGCGGTCAAGGCGTTCGAGCGGGCGGACGCGAACCGCGACGGTCGCGTCACCCGCGAGGAGCGCCGGGCGGCGTTCCGCGCCTTCCGCACCCAGCGGAGCTGATCGCCGGAGAGGGAGCGGGCTGTGCGCCCGCTCCCTCTCAATCGCCGTCGAGGAGGTCGCCGAGTCCGCCGAGCACCGACCCTTCGCCGCGGTTCGAGCCACGCCCGCCCGCCGCCGCGAACATGCGCGCGGCCAGGCGCGAGAAGGGCAGCGACTGGATCCAGACCTTGCCGGGTCCGGTGAGGCGCGCGAAGAACAGCCCCTCGCCGCCGAAGAACACCGATTTGACGCCGCCAGCGGTCACGAGGTCGAAATCGACCGACGGCGTGTAGGCGGCGAGGCAGCCCGTATCGACGTGGATCTGCTCGTCGGGGCGCAGCTCGCGCTCGACGACCGTGCCGCCCATCTGGACGAACACCCAGCCGTCCCCCTCCAGCCGCTGCATGACGAAGCCCTCGCCGCCGAACAGGCCGGTGAGGATGCGGCGCTGGAAATGCACCCCGATGGACACGCCTTTGGCGGCGGCGAGGAACGCGTCCTTCTGGCAGATCAGGGTGCCGCCCATGTCGCTGAGCTTGATCGGCAGGATCGCGCCGGGCGTGGGCGAGGCGAAGGCGACGCGCGCCTTGCCCTGGCCCTGATGGGTGAAGACGGTGGTGAACAGGCTCTCGCCCGTCACGAGCCGTTTGCCGGCGCCTAGCAGCTTGCCCATGAACCCGCCGCCTTGATCGGCGCGGCCGTCGCCGAAGACGGTGGTCATGTCGATCGACGCGTCCTTCCAGACGAGCGCGCCCGCCTCCGCGACCGCGCTCTCGCCGGGGTCGAGCTCGACCTCGACGAACTGGAGCTCCTGGCCCTTGATCTCGAAGTCGATGTCGTCGGCGACGCCCGCCGACCGTTGATGCTGCCACGGCGATTGATAGGGCATGGGGCTGCTCCGCGAGGTGATCCGCGCCGGGATAGCGCGAGCTGCAGGCGGGCTCAACGCGCCGCGCGCAACGCCTGGCGAGCGGGAGCGGAGGCGTTCAGCCGGTCGAGGCTGAACGGTTCGTCGAAATGGAGCCCGGCGCGGCCGTCCTCCGCCCAGCGCAACGTCGCGTCGAACATCTGGTCGTCGACGAGCTCGATCCGCACGCGCGCGTTCGGCAGCACGCGCGACAGGTCGACGCCATCGATCATAGCGCCGGTGGCGGACAGGTTGCGGATCCTGACGGCGAAGGCGTCGCCGCCGACCTCCAGCCGGGCGCGGCGGAGCATCCGGGCGCGTTGCGCGCGGCTGGTCTTGAACCCTTGCGCGCTCGCCTCGCCGCCCGTGTCGGCGAGGAGCTCGGCGGCTTGGTGCGCGCGCATCGCGCGGCCGTAGACGTAACCCTGGATGTGCGTGCAGCCCAGGCGCGCGACGAGTTCGATCTCGTCCTGCAGCTCGACCCCCTCGGCGGTCGTCTCCATGCCCATCGCGCTCGCGAGCGTCACGATCGCCTGGACGATGGCGGCGTTGCGGCTGCCCTCCACGGCGGCGCCGCGGACGAAGCTCTGGTCGATCTTGATCTTGTCGAAGGGCGCGGAGCGCAGATAGCCGAGCGACGAGTAGCCGGTGCCGAAATCGTCGAGCGCCAGCCGCACGCCCAGTCCCTTCAACGCCTTGAACATGCGGTCGGACCGCGCGGAGTCCGCGACGAACACCGACTCGGTGATCTCTAGCTCGAGCCGGTCGGCGGCGAGGCCGGACGAGGCTAGCGCGCTGGCGACGATGGAGGGGAGCTGAGGGTTGGCGAACTGGATGGGCGACACGTTGACCGCGACGCGGACGCCGTCCGGCCACTCCGCCGCTTCGCGCGTGGCGGTGCGCAGCACCCATTCGCCGATCGCCTCGATCAGCCCGCATTCCTCCGCGACGGGGATGAAGTCGGCGGGCGAGACCGCGCCGCGCGTCGGATGGTCCCAGCGCAGCAGCGCCTCGAAGCCGACGACGCGCGCGGCGTGCGCGGAGACGACGGGCTGGTAGGCGACATAGAGCTGATCGGAGGTGAGCGCGAGCCGCAGGTCGTCCTCCAGCCGCTTGCGCGACTGCGCGCCGGCCAGCAGCTCCGGCCGGTAGAAACGGTGGACGCCGCGCCCGTCGCCCTTGGCCGCGTAGAGCGCGAGATCGGCGTTGCGGACCAGCGTCTCCGAATCGCCGCCGTCCTCCGGCGCGATGGCGACGCCGATCGAGCAGCCGATGCTGATCGACGAGCCGCTGATGAAATAGGGCTGGGAGAGCGATTCGATGATCCGCGCCGCGAGCTGCCCGACCTGGTCGCGGCTGCCCTGATCGGTGAGGAGCACCTTGAACTCGTCGCCGCCCAGGCGCCCGACCAGCCCCGTGTCCCCGACGCAGCGCATCAGCCGCTGCGCCACCTGCTGCAGCAGCGCGTCGCCCGTCTGGTGGCCGAGCGTGTCGTTCACCGCCTTGAACCGGTCGAGGTCGAGGAGCAGCAGCGCGTTGGCGCGGTAGCTGGTGCG
>DASVSW010000100.1:0-5627 GCA_036387895.1 Sphingomonas sp. | reverse complement strand
CGGGGCAGCCCCGCGTCGCCTAACGCATTGGCCAGCACGGCGTGGATCGCGCGGTTGCTCTCCAACGCCTCCGAACCGCCGCGCAGGATCACTGCGTTGCCGCTCATGACGCACAGGGCGGCGGCGTCGGCGGTGACGTTGGGCCGGCTCTCGTACACGATCCCGATCACCCCTATCGGCACGCGCACCCGCGACAGCCTGAGGCCGTTCGGCCGCTCCGTCTCGTCGATCACGCGGCCGACCGGATCGGACAGCCCGGCGACCGCCTCGACGCCGGCCGCCACGCCTTCGACGCGCGCCGCGTCGAGGCGCAACCGGTCAAGCATCGCGCTGGACAAGCCGCTCGTGTCGGCCTGGGCCATGTCAGCCGCATTCGCCGCGAGGATCGCGTCGCGCTCCGTGCGAAGGCGGTCGGCCGCGTGCCGCAGCGCCGCCGATTTGAGGGCGGTGGGCAGCCCCGCGAGCGCCATCGCGGCGGACCGGGCGTTCGCGCCCATCCGGGCGATCAGCGTGTCGGGCGCGATGGCGGTCATGCCGTCCCGCCTAGCACGCCCGCCCCGACCCGCCCAAGCCGCTCGCCTACCCGGACGATCGTTGATAAGCTAGCGGCGGGGAAGCAGGGGAGCACGCCATGTCGGGCGATATCGCGGCTGCGGGCGACATGATGGTGGGGGCGTTGGCCGCGCGGGCGGTGGAGCCGAGCGCTGGCGACACTTCGGGGCACGGACCGGCGGGGGCGCTCTGCCTCAACTGCGGCACGGGCCTGATCGGCGCGCATTGCCACCGCTGCGGCCAGCCGGCGCACGTCCACCGCAGCGTCGGCGCGATCGGGCACGAACTGGCGCACGGCGTGTTCCACTTCGAGGGCAAGGCGTTCCGGACGCTCCCCATGCTGCTCTTCCGCCCGGGCGAGCTGACGCGCCGCTACGTCGCGGGCGAGCGGGCGCGGTTCGTGTCGCCGCTGGCGCTGTTCCTGTTCACGGTGTTCCTCATGTTCGCGGTCGTCGCCAACCTGCCGGGAGCGGGGCTGGGCGACCTCGACAAGGCGTTCGACGGCGCCGACTTCGACCGCACGCGCGCCGAGTTCGCCCGCGAGCGCGAGCGGACCAAGGCCGACATCAAGGAGAAACTGGAGCGCATCGCGGACGAGCGGAACGACGACGCGCCGGAACAGGCGCTGATCGCGCGGTACGAGCGCGACCTCCAGGAACTACGGGCGAACGACGCGCGGCTGGCGCAGGCGCAACGCTTCCTGCCGCCCCCCGACGCGAAGACGGCCGCCCAACCGGACGCCTCGGAAACCTGGCTGGAGAAGAAGTGGCGCTACGCCAAGGAGAATCCGAAGCTGCTCATCTACAAGGTCAAGACCTCGGCGTACAAATACAGCTGGGCGCTGATCCCGATCTCCCTGCCCTTCATCTGGCTGCTCTTCCCGTTCCGGCGCGACGTCGGGATGTACGACCATGCCGTGTTCGCCACCTACTCGCTGTCGTTCATGTCGCTCCTGGTGGTGGCGATCACCGTCGCGGAAGCGGCGAGCGCCCCCGAGGGGCTCGTCGCGCTAGCCGCGTTCATCGCCCCGCCCCTGCACATCTACCGCCAGCTCAAGGGCGCCTATCGCCTTGGCCGCGTCGGCGCGCTGTGGCGGACGACATGGATGCTGTTCTTCTCGACCATCACGACCAGCTTCTTCGTGCTGTTCCTGCTGGTGATGGGCGCGTCCGGCTAACGGCAGGGGAAGCGGGTGGTCATGGCGCGGAGGAGGCCGTCCTTCACGCTGACCATCCGGTCGGCGGGCGGGACGGCGTTGAGCATGGCGAGCAGCTCCTTCGAGCCGAGCTTGGTCCCGGCGGGCGGACAGGCGCGCGGCGGCAGGCCGGCGGCCTTGCGGCGCTCGCCTTCGACGCGCAGCGTCGCGAAGGCGGTCTTCATCTCGTCCATGACCGGCTTCAGGTCGCGCGAGAACAGCGCCATGGCGCCCTTGGCCTGGAGCGCGTTCGCCTTGGTCAGGAACTCGCCCAAGGTCATCGCCGCCTGAGCGGGCGCGGCCAGCCCGAGCGCCAGCGCCGCCGTCAGCATCACGCGTTTCATCGATCCTCCCCAGCCGGACCCACAAGGAAAAGGCCGGCTCCCGCCAAGGGAACCGGCCTCCTCGTCGCTGTCACGTCGGGAGCGTCAGGCCCCGGCGGGCGCCGGATTGCCGAAGGGACCCGGCCGCCGCGTCTTCGGCACGGAAGTGCCAGCGCGGGGGATCGAGACCTTGGGACCCGGATCGACGCGATCGATGCCCTCGCCCGCCATCAGCCGCTTGATCTCGTCGCCCGACAGCGTCTCGTATTCGAGCAGCGCCTCGGCGACGGTGTGGAGCTGGTCCACATGCTCCGTCAGGATGTGCCGCGCGCGGTCGAGGCCGCCCTCGACGATCGCCTTGATCTCGGCGTCGATCAGCTCCGCCATGCGGTTCGACATGCGCACCGGCTGGCTCGACGAGTAGCCGAGATACGTCTCGCCTTCCGGCTGGGCGTATTCGACCGGGCCGACCTTGTCGGACATGCCCCAGCGCGTGACCATGTCGCGCGCCAAGCCCGTGGCGTACTGGATGTCGCCCGAAGCGCCGCTGGACACCTTATCGTAGCCGAAGATGATCTCCTCGGCGATGCGGCCGCCCATCGACACCGACAGGTTCGCGTACATCTTGTCGCGATGGTACGAATAGCTGTCGCGCTCCGGCAGGCGCATCACCATGCCCAACGCGCGGCCGCGCGGGATGATCGTCGCCTTGTGGATCGGATCGGACGCCGGCTCGTGCAGCGCGACCACGGCGTGGCCGGCCTCGTGATAGGCGGTCATCCGCTTCTCGTCCTCGGTCATGACCATGGACCGGCGCTCGGCGCCCATCATGACCTTGTCCTTGGCCTCCTCGAACTCGGCCATGGCGACGAGGCGCTTGCCCTTGCGCGCGCCCATCAGCGCCGCCTCGTTGACGAGATTGGCGAGATCCGCGCCCGAGAAGCCGGGCGTGCCGCGCGCGATGGTGCGCGCGTCGACGTCGGGGGCCAGCGGCACCTTCTTCATGTGCACTTCGAGGATCTTGATTCGGCCCTCGATGTCCGGGCGCGGCACCACGACCTGGCGGTCGAAGCGGCCGGGACGCAGCAGCGCAGGGTCGAGCACGTCGGGGCGGTTGGTCGCCGCGATGATGATGATGCCCTCGTTCGCCTCGAAGCCGTCCATCTCGACGAGCAGCTGGTTCAGCGTCTGCTCGCGCTCGTCGTTGCCGTTGCCGAGACCGGCGCCGCGATGACGGCCGACGGCGTCGATCTCGTCGATGAAGACGATGCAGGGCGCGGACTTCTTCGCCTGCTCGAACATGTCGCGCACGCGGCTGGCGCCGACGCCCACGAACATCTCGACGAAGTCGGAGCCCGAGATGGTGAAGAACGGAACGCCCGCCTCGCCCGCGATAGCGCGGGCCAGCAGCGTCTTGCCGGTGCCAGGGCTACCCACGAGGAGCGCGCCCTTGGGGATCTTGCCGCCGAGGCGGGCGAACTTGGTCGGGTCCTTCAGGAACTCGACGATCTCCTCCAGCTCCTCGCGCGCCTCGTCGATGCCGGCGACATCGGAGAAGGTGACCTTGCCCTCCTTCTGCGTCAGCAGCTTGGCCTTGGACTTGCCGAAGCCCATGGCGCCATTGGCCCCGCCGCCTTTCTGCATCTGGCGCAGCACGAAGAAGGCGATGCCGAGGAAGAGGAGGAACGGCAACGACTGCATCAGCAGATACTGCCAGATGGGCGGCCCCTCCTCCGCCTTGGCGGTGAAGGTCACGCCCTTCTCGCGAAGCCGATTGATGAGCGTCGGATCCTGGACGGGCGAGGTGCGGAACTTCTCGCCGGACGACAGCGTGCCCGAGATCGCGTCGCGCGAGATGGTCACGTCCTTGACCGTGCCTTCGTCGACCCGGTCGAGGAAGGCCGAATACTGGATCGCGTTCCCGCTCGCGGCCGACCGGCGGCCGTCGAACATGGTCACGAACAGCGCGAGGGACAGGAGGATGCCCACCCAGATGAGCAGGCTCTTCATCCAGGGATTGCCGCCGCCACCGCCGGAGCCGTTGTCGGAAGGCTGTTTGTTGTCGTCGTTCATGCCGATGAAGATAAGCCGCGCCCCGTTAATGGCAATGGAACAGCCGCCGGAATAGCGACGGTTCGGACCCGTTCGCCGCCGGTTCGGCGCGGGGCGGCGCCGACCGCGTCCCTAGCCCCGTCGCGGCGGCGCGGGACGGAGCCGCCAGCGCCCGTCGCGAACCGACGCCAGCACGCCCGACTGCGCCACGCGCCGACCCGCCTCCAACCCGTCTAGCAGCGCTTCGACGTTGCTCGCGTCGGTGAAGGCGGGCTCGACGATCCCGGCCAGCGCGCGCACTTCGGCCACCGCGCGGCGGGCGAGCCGGCGGCGGACCTCGCGCGGCAGGTCGGTCGCGTCGACCCGGACGTCGTCGTCCTGAACGCGCGCGCGCGCCGCCCAGAGCCAATCGACCATCGCGGCCATGTCCGCGTCCGCCTCCGCCAGATAGGCGGCCGAGCGCGCGATGTTGGCCGGGCCGAGCCACTCGTGCTCGTCGAGCAGACGCCGCACGCGGGCGCGGTCGAACCGCAGGTCCTGATTGCTGGGATCATCGACGAACGGCATGCCCCATCGCCGCGCCACCGAGCGGAGCTCGGCGCGGCGCCAGTCGAGCAGCGGCCTCACCACCGTGGCGCCCGCGATCACCGCGCGGACGCGCACGCCCGCCAGTCCGGCGAGCCCGGACCCGCGGCCAGCGCGCATCAGGAACGTCTCCGCCTGGTCGTCGGCGTGATGCGCGGTCGCGACCGCCTCCGCGCCCGTCTCGGCCGCCCAGCGCGCCAGGAGCGCGTACCGGAGCTCGCGCGCCTGCGCCTGGACGCTTCCGCCGGTCACCGCCGCATCCGCCGACAGCGTCGCGTGCGGCAGGCCCATGCGCGCGCATTGGGCGGCGACCAGCTTGGCCTCGTCGGCGCTTTCGGCGCGAAGCCGATGGTCCACCGTGGCCACCGACACGCGACCGGGCAGCGCCTGGGCGGCGAGCGCCAGCATCGCCATGCTGTCCGGCCCGCCCGACACGGCGAACGCGACCGTCGACACGGGCGCGCGGCCCAGCGCGCGGGACAGGTCGGCGAGGAAGCGGTCGGCGTCGGTCATGCTGCTGATCCGCCTACCCTCGACGAGGGGGGCGGAGGACGGTCAAGCGCCGCACTTGGCGGCGGCGCGGCCCTTGGCGATGTCGGCCTTCATGCGGGCGTCGATCTTCGACGCGTACACGTCCGACAGCTCGTCATAGACCTTGCACGCGTCCGCCGGCTTCTTGAGCACCATCAGCGCCTGGCCGAGATAGTAGAGGCTCTGCGGCGCGCGCTCGCCGTCCGGCATCTTCCTGTAGCTGTCGTAGAACGCGATGGACGCGAGGCTCGGCTTGCCGCTGTCGAGATAGGTGCGGCCGAGCAGGTTCTGCGCGTAGCTGGCGCGGCGGTGCTTGGGGTGCTTGGCGACCGCGTCCTTCAGCGCCTTCTCGGCTTCCGCGTAGCGCTTCGCCTCCCACAGCCGGTACC
>DASVSW010000099.1:0-2216 GCA_036387895.1 Sphingomonas sp. | reverse complement strand
ACCGGGCCGGCCTGCAGGTTGACCGCCGACAGCGTGTACAACCGCCCCGGCGTCGCGGTGACGCGCGCGGCGAAGCGGGTCGGACGGCCCGGCGTCGGCGGGACCGGTTCGATCACCGAGATCGCGGTCGCATCATAATAGCCCAGGCTTTTCAGCAGCCGGATCGCGAGCGCCTCGTCCTCCTTGGCGCGCGCCTGCACCTGGATCGCGTTCGCCGCCTCGCCGCCGCCGTCGCGCAGCGCCGACAACGCCTTCCACTGTCCTTCCAGCCCAGTGTCCGCCAGCCCCTTGATCTCCGTGTCATAACGGACCTCCGGCGCATCCGCGTCGGCCACGTCCGCGGCGGTCTCCAGCGGCGTCGTGTCAAAGGTGTTCAGCGGCGACAGCGGCGCGGCGATCTGCGGGTCCTCCGGGCTGACCGGGGCCAGCGTCTCGCCGGTCGCGATCGGCACCCCGCCCTGCACGGGCGCAGGTGTCGGCGTGGTGCTCGGGATCGGCTCCAGCGGCGCGTTGATGTCGTCCGACAGCGTCGGCACCAGCGGCGGCAGCGCCGCGTTGAACTCCGTATCGGGAACAATGTCCGCGTCGGGCGACGACGGCGCCGCGCCGTCTGCCACCCCCGGCGCAGGCGTAGGCGTAGGCGTGGGCGTCGGCTCAGGCGCGGACGGGCCTTGGGCAGGCGCCGTGCCGGGCTTCGACAGCTGCGCGAACGCCGGCCCGACCACCGTCGGGGTCAGCAGGAACGCCAGCCCGAGCCATGAGTGGCGGCGGGAAAAGCCGTGCACGCGCAATCAGAAACCCCTTTTGTCGGGGCACCGTATACGGTCTAACCCCCGATACGCGCTACGCCTTTTCAAGCGCTTGGTTCCCTAACACCGATCTGTTTTGCGACGGTCTTGCGCAATTTGGCGCCATAAGGCGGCTTCAGCCCCGCCAGCCCGGCCACGTCCAGCCGTGCCTGCTTGAACACCGCCTTGGCATGGCTGAACGTCCGGAACCCGTCGGTGCCATGGTACGCACCCATGCCCGACGGCCCGATGCCGCCGAACGGCAGCTCCTCCATCGACACGTGGAACACCACATCGTCGAGCGTCACGCCGCCCGAGATCGTCCGGTCGAGCACGCGCCGTCGCTCGCCCGCGTCCGGTCCGAAATAATACAGCCCCAACGGCCGCGCGCCCCGGTTTACCCGCGCGATGGCGTCGTCGATCCCGTCATATTTCACGATCGGCAGCACGGGCCCGAAGATCTCCTCCTGCATCAGCGTCATGGCGTCGGTCACGTCGCGGACGATGTGGAGCGGCATCTTGCGACTGTTCGACCCGGCGAAGTCCTCGCCCGCCGGGTTGACCACTTCGACGCTCGCCCCCTTGGCGCGCGCATCGTCCAGCCAGTCGTGCAGCCGCTGATGGTGCCGCTCGTTGACGACGGAAGTGTAGTCCGGATTGCCGATGATGGTCGGATACATCTTGCTTGCCGCCGCGCGCAGGCTGTCGACGACCGCGCCCTCCTGGTCCGAAGGCGTCAGCACGTAATCGGGCGCGAGGCAGATCTGGCCCGCGTTGAGCATCTTGCCCATCGCGATCCGCTCGCCCGCCTGGGCGAGGTTCGCGCCCGCCCCGACGATCGCGGGCGACTTGCCGCCCAGCTCCAGCGTCACCGGGGTCAGATTGTCGGCCGCCGCGTGCAGGATGTGCCGCCCGATCCCGGTCGCGCCGGTGAACAGCAGATGGTCGAACGGTAGCTCCGCGAACGCCTTGCCCACCTCCGGCCCGCCCGACACGAACGCCAGCTCGTCCATGGCGAAATACTGCGGCGCGAGTTCCTCGAACAGCGCCGCCGTCGCCGGCGTGAACTCGCTCGTCTTCACCATCGCGCGGTTGCCAGCGGCGAAGATGCCCGCGAGCGGCGCCATCACCAGGTTGACCGGGAAATTCCACGGCGCGATCACGCCCACGACGCCCAGCGGCTGATACTCGACCCAGGCGCGCGCTCCGAGCAGGCCGAGCGGGAACTGGACGGCGCGGCGCTCCGGCTTGGCCCAGCGATCCAGGTTCCGGAGGGCGTGGTCGATCGGCGCGATCGAGCCGGCGATGTCGGTCAGCATCGACTGCTCGCGGCTGCGGTGGCCGAAATCCTCGGACAGCGCGTCGCAGAAGCGGTCGGCATTGTCGCGCACCATGGCCGCGGCGCGCTTCAACCGGTCGCGGCGGAAC
>DASVSW010000098.1:0-5426 GCA_036387895.1 Sphingomonas sp. | reverse complement strand
ACCATCATCGGCTTGGCCTGCGCGGCTTTGCTCGTGACCGCGGCGGCCGCCCAGACCGGCCGGGACGACCGATCCGGCCTCGAACGGGCGGTCGCCGGCCGCGTCGCCGGACAGCCTGTTCGTTGCGTCAACTTGCTCCCGGGCGCCCGGTCGGAGGTGATCGCGGGCGAGGGGATCGTCTACCGCGTCGCCGGACGGGTCTACGTCAACCGGCCCGAACGGGGCGCCGAGCTGCTGAACCGCGACAGCATCCTGGTCAATCGCCAGCAGGTGGTGACGCAGCGATGCCGCAACGACGTCGTCGAGCTGTTCGACAACCCGTCGCGCATCCAGCGCGGCTTCGTCGTCCTGGGCGACTTCGTCCCTTACACCCGCGGGTCTCGGCCGCGGACCTGATCGGAACGCCCATGCTCGGACCGGTCACCGGGTGGAAGCTCGACCGGTCGGAGCGCGACGCGCTGCTCCGCCGCTTCCCGCCCCGCTGGCCGGACGTGATCGCCGACCACGTCACGCTGGCGTCACGCAAGGCGGGCCCGCGGCCCATGCCCGTCACGGAGCAAGGATCGATCGTCGGATACGTCGACGACGGCGAGGGGCTGGATGCGCTGGTCATCGAGATCGACGGGACGACCGATCGGTCGGACGGCTCGATCTTCCACATCACCTGGTCGCTCGACCGCGCCCGGGGCCGCGCGCCCGTCCAAAGCAACGAGGTGCTCGCGCGCCTGGGCTGGAACAGGCTGCCCGAACCCGTGCCCGTCCCGCTGACTCCCGGCCGCTGGTGACGGCGCTCGGGGAGCGCAGGCGGCTGCTCCCCGACCGCTTCTCCTGATCGACGGGCGGTCCGTCGCCGGCGTCGCCCTCGACCGCTCCCTATTTATGCCCGCCGTGGCCCGCGTTCTGGTTGTTCGTCCGGCTGTCGGTGTTGTCCGAATTGTCCTGCTTCTTGTTGCCGCCGATGTCGTCCTTGCCGTTCTTGGCGAAGTCGCCCTTCTTCTTGTGGTCGGTCATGTCCGGTCTCCCGAGGGGTGGACCGGCATAACGCCCTCAGGCCGACGCCGGGTCCGCGCCCGAACCCGCGACCGCCGCTTCCCAGGCGCGCGTCTCCTCCTCGAAGCGGCGCAGCACGACCATCTCGCCGATGCGGCCGTCGACCAGCTCGGCCTCGCCCTCCCATTCGAAGGTCGCGTTGCCCGACAGCGTGACCATCCCCGTAGCCTCCGCCCGCGCGCGCACCGGCCCTCCGCGGTTCCACACGGTGATCGCCGTCCCGAACGGCACGCGCCCCGTCAGTCCCGCGGCGACCGTTGACGCCGCCATCGCGCTCCCGCACGCGTCGGTCAGCCCCGCGCCGCGCTCATGCGTGCGCACGAACAACCCGCCCGGCCTGACTTCCACGAACGACACGTTCGCCCGGTTCGGCAACCAGGGGGGCGCCGCCTCGCAGAGCAGCCCGACCCGCACCAGCTCCGCCTCGTCGATCCGGTCGGCGAAGTGCACCAGATGCGGATTGGGCATAGCCACGGCCGTGAAGCGCAGCGTCTCCGACAGGGTCGGCACGACCGCGTCGACCAGCCGCTCCCCCTCCACCGACTCCCCGATCCGCATCGGCCACACGCGCACGTCGAGCCCCGCCGGCCCCGCCCGCTCCTCGATCGTTTGCACGCCCGGCGAGACCTCGGCGTCCCGCGCGACGACGGCGTCGCTCGTCCGCAACCGCACCCGCGCCCGATCGACGCCCAGCGCCTCGAATCCCGCCCGCGCGACGCAGCGCAGGCCGTTCAGACACGTCTCCGCCTCCGACCCGTCCGGGTTGAACATGCGCATCCCGAACGCGTGGATCCCGTCGCCCTCCGTCAGCAGCAGCAGCCCGTCGCCGCCCACCGGCCCCGCCCGGTCCGCCAGCGCGCGCGCCGCCGTCGCCCATTCCCCGTCGCCCAGCGCCAGCCCGCGCGCGTCGACCAACGGGAAGTCGTTGCACGACCCGTGGCATTTGACGAAGCGCAGCCTCATGCCGCCATCATGCGCCGCACCGTCTCGCCGTCGCGCGCGACCAGGTCGGCGAGGCTCGGCCGGGCCAGGATATGGTCCAGATAGGACGCCGTGCGCGGGTAGCGCGTCCCGTCGATCGCGACGCCGACCCAGCGGTAGTTGGCGAAGGGGCACGCCACCGCCAGGTCGGCCAGCGTGAACCGGTCGCCGACCAGGAACCCGCTGTCGGGGATGGTCCGCTCCAGATAGTCGAGTAGCGGCGGCAACTCGTCGCGCTCCGCCGCGTCGGCCAAGCCAGCGTCCCCGCCCGACTTCAGCACCTTCGGCCCGACGAAGCGGTTGAAGAACAGCTTGGTCCCGACCGCGCCGACGATGGTGTCGGTGAACTCCTCGTACCAGATCGTCCGCGCCCGCCCGATCGGATCGGTCGGGATCAGGTTCGGCTCGGGGTGCTTGGCCTCGAGATACTGAACGATCGCCGACGAATCGGAGACGACGAAGTCGCGCCCGTCGTCCGCGCCCGGGTCGCGCAGCGCCGGCATCTTGCGGAAGGGCGAAGCCTCCTCGAACTCGGGCCCGCCCCGGCCCATGCCGGCGTTCCGGACCTCGACGTCGACGCCCTTCTCGCGGGCGAAGGCGACGACCTTGCGGACATAGGGCGAGATGGTGGAGCCGTAGACGATCATCGGATCTTCTCCTTCGCGTAGGGCGGACGGGGAACCGTCGCGCGGGTTACGGCAAGCGGTAGTGATCCGCCACCCGGTCGAGCGCGAAGGTCAGCACCAGCCTCCCGGCCCGCGCCGGCCAGCCCATCGCCTTCTCCGCCGCGGGCAGCCCTTCACCCGCGCAGACCACGCGCCAGGCCACGTCCTTCAGCCCCGGCCCGGCCGCCGCCATCGCCGCGTCGAACCGCCGCTTGGCCGACACCTGCGCCATCGACGGGTCGATCCCCTCGCCCGCGCCGTCGACGCGCGCGGCCCAGCGCATCGTCACGCGCGGTCCCAGCTCCGCCGTCTCGTAGTCGCGCCTGAGCCGCTCGCCCGCCTCCAGCTGCCGCAACGTCACCAGCTCGCGCGCCGCCAGCCACCACAAGGGCGATTCCGCCAGGTTCACCGTCACGCTCCGCCCGCTCGCCAGCTTCCGTTCCGCCAATCGCCGCATCCGACCCTCCCTCGTCCGAGTCGCGACGGGGTTGCCACAAGCGCACCGTTGTAGGACAGAGTGAAAACCACGTTGGTTAGGAGCCGCCCGTTGATCACCGCCATCAGGGAAGTCCGCCGCGCCAAGGGCCTGACGCTCGAGGACGTGGCGACGCGCTGCGATCCGCCCACCACGCCCCAGACGATCGGGCGCCTGGAGTGCGGCACGCGCACCGTGTCGCTCAAATGGCTCCACCGCATCGCCGCCGCGCTCGACGTGGCGCCCGTCGATCTCGTCAAGCTGCCCGACCGCGGGGAGCTGCCCGTCGCCGCCACGCTCGACGCCGCGGGCGCGCACGCGCCCCGCCGCGCCCAGGCCGTCATCCCGCCCGCCCCCACGCCCGGCCTCGTCGCCGTCACCGTGTCGCAGGGCGTCGGCGACTATCGCGCGGGTGACGAGCTGTGGTGCGAGACGCTGGAGCCGGCGCGGTTCGCCGAGGCGATGAACCGCGACGTCCTCGTCCCCCGGCCCGCCGGCCGCTTCCTGTTCGGCCGGCTGATCGGCCGCGAGGGCGGCGAGCGGCTGCTGATCCTGCCCGCCGGCCCCGGTGCGCGCCAGCAGGTCGTCGTCGACCCCGCCTGGATCGCCCGCGCCGTCCGCCTGGTACGCGGGCTCTAGCCGGAACCCCGCGCACCGCGCTTCTGTTCACGCAGGGTCGGTCCCGCTGCCTGGAGTCCTGAATGCGTCGCCTGCTCGCCCTAGCCCTTCTCACCTCGGCCCCTCTCGCCTCCGCGCCGGCCTTAGCCCAATCGAGCGCGCTCCAGGCCGGCCGCGCCCAGCCGATCACCGCGCAGGAACGCCAGCAGGGGTCCCAGGCCAACGCCGGCATCGTCGCCGAGTACGGCGGCGCGCTGACCGGCCGACAGGCGGCGTACGTCGAAACGGTCGGCCGCCGCATCGCGACGCAGTCGGGCCTCAGCGCCACGCCCACCGCGTTCAACGTCGCCCTGCTCAACTCGCCCGTCGACAACGCCTTCGCCGTGCCGGGCGGCTACGTCTACGTCACCCGCAACCTGGTCGCGCTGATGAACGACGAGGCGGAGCTCGCCGCCGTGATGGGCCACGAGGTCGCGCACGTCGCCGCGCGCCACAGCCGCTCGCGCCAGCAGACCGCGACGCGGAACTCGATCCTGGGCGCGCTGGGGCAGGCGATCGTCGGCGCGGTCGCCGGCGACTCGGGTCTCGGCGGCCTGCTCAGCCGCGGCATCGGCGCGGGCGCGCAGCTCGCGACGCTCGGCTTCTCGCGCAGCCAGGAGACGCAGTCCGACGATCTCGGCATCCGCTATCTTGCGACCGCCGGCTACGACACGGCCGCGCTGTCGACCATGCTCGCCTCGCTCGCCAACCAGACGCAGCTCCAGGGCCGGCTCGCGGGCGAGGCGCGTACCACCCCGGCCTGGGCCAGCACCCATCCCGACCCCGCGTCGCGCATCCGCCGCGCGGAGGAGCAGGCGCAACGCGCGGGCGGCGTCGGCCGGGCGCGCAACCGCGACGCGTTCCTGGCTGCGATCGACGGCATGATGTACGGCGAAGACCCGCAACAAGGCGTCATCGAGGGCCGCCGCTTCCTCCACCCGGCGCTCGGCGTCTCCTTCGACCTGCCCGCTGGCTTCACCATGCAGAACGGCGCGCAAGCCGTGACCATCTCGGGCACCGCGGCGCAGGGCGAGTTCACCACCGCGCCCTTCTCTGGCGATCTCGGGGCCTATGTCGGCTCGGTCGTCCAGCGCCTCGGCGGCGGTTCGGCGCCGGCGGCGCAACGCACCACCGTCAACGGCGTGCCCGCCGCCTACATCCAGCTGCGCGGGTCCAGCGGCTCGACCCAGGTCGACGTCACGGTGTTCGCCTATCAGCTCGGGCCGTCGCAGGCCGTCCATTTCACCACGATCGCCGCCGCCGGGCGCGGGGCCGGCGGGCTGGACGCGGCGTTCACCTCGCTCCGCCGCCTGTCGTCGACCGAAGCCGCGGCGATCCGCCCGCGCTACGTCCGCGTCCACACCGTCCGCCCCGGCGAGACGGTGCGCACGCTCGCCGCACGCATGGCCTATACGGACGCGCCGCTCGAACGCTTCCTGGTCCTGAACCGCCTGGACGCGAACGCCGCGCTCCAGCCCGGAACCAAGGTGAAGCTGATCGGCTACTGATCGACCGAATAGGTCAGCGTCGCGCGCCCGTTCGCCGACACGGTGGCGGTCCAGGTCCAGACCCCGTCGACCCGGGCGAGCTCGGACGAC
>DASVSW010000097.1:0-7277 GCA_036387895.1 Sphingomonas sp. | reverse complement strand
CAGCGTGGTCGGGATCTACTACATGGCGCAGCAGGTCGCCTCCATCCCCGCCAAGCTCAAGACGAGCTTCGACCCGATCCTGGGGCCGGTGGTGGCCCAGGCGCTGGCCCGCGACGACAAGGCGGCTGTGGCGCGCCAGGTGTGCCAGGTCGCGTTCTGGATCATGGCGGCGCAGGGCGGGCTGACGCTGATGGGCTCTATCCCCGGCGAGGCGGTGATGGGCGTCGTCGGGCCGCAGTTCGTGGCGGGCACGGCGGCGCTGGCGTTCCTGCTGACCGCCGAGTTCGCCGCGTCGGCGGGCGCGGTGTCCGAGTCGGCGCTGATCTACGTCGCCCGGACGCGCAACCTGATGATCTCGCTGGCGATGCTGGCGTTCCAGATCCTGCTCAGCTTCGCGTTGGTGTTCGCGATGCGCGCGCTCGGTTGGCCGACCGAGTGGCAGGCGGCGGGGCCGGCGGTGGCGCTGGTCGCGAGCCTGGCGCTCACCAGCGTCGTCAAGGTGCGCTTCCTCGAGCGGCTCCTGGGGCATCGCGTGCCGATCTGGCGCTGGGCGCTGGTCTGGGCGGCGCTGGCGGCGACGGCGGTGGGCGTGGCCTTTACCGCATTGCCGCCCAGCTTGGAATGGGCGGAGCTGGTGATCGGCGTGCCGCTGATCGCGGCGGCCTACCTGTTCGTGCTGTGGCGCTGGGCCTTCGGCGACGCCGACCGCGCGCTCTTCCGCACCGTCCCCAACGCCGACGAGGCGACGCTGCCGCGGCATGGGGCGATGACCGGGTAAGGATGAGAGCGGAAGATGCTCGTCCACGCCAAGGCGCAAGGGGGGTGCCCGGGACGACGGCGGGACGCCCCTCCTGCACTGCCGGTAAGTGACGCCGCCGCGGGAGAAGTAAGAACGTCGCGCGTCTTCGCCCGCTTAAGGAACCAGTGAGAGAAGGCCCGGAAACGTGTGCTAAGCACGACTGCGATAATCTAATGCCCTTCGATCGTACCGCGGACGCGGCTGAAGTCGCGGGCTGCGAGATCACTCGGCATGATCCAGAAGCTGCACTCTCCCGCGTCGCCGAACGACCAACCCAGGCCTCTGTCGCTCGCGATGTTCAGGAGACAGATTTCGGGACCGTCGGCCGGTTTGGCCTCCTGCGAAGCGGCAGCATGGCCGAGCATCTGCGAGAACTGGAAATGATACCAGGCCTTATCCTCGCCCCGCTGCACGCTCACGAGATGAAAAAGGTCCGCCGCACATTCGTAGGCGGACGACGGGAGCTTGGTCGCGAAATCACGGTTTCCCGCCCATTCCCGGACCGCCCAGATCGCGGCGGTCTGCAACCATTCGAGAGCGCGAGAGCCGGGCACCGGATGATCTGGTCGGCGGTCGATGTTTCCAGCCCATGTGCGGAAGGCACGCCGCTCATCGTCGCTGGGTGTAGCATCGAGCGGAACGGAACAGGAGCGGTCGAACCAGCCCTTAGCCTCCTGATCGAGCTGGTCATCGGCCCTGGCCCGCTCCGCCAGCTCCTCCGGTGTGGGCGCGGGATGGTCGAACAGCCCATTGCTGCGGTGACGGCGGAGCGCTGCGCGCGCGAAGTAGTGGACGAATATCCAGAACTGCGGAAATGCTTCCTCGTCGAACATCAAGCGAGCGGCATCAAGCCATCCGAAAACTAGCCGGTCCTCGAACGGTTGTCGCCCTGTCGCGTTCTCGAGCGCCGTCGCGCGGGCGATGGGAAGCACATGATCATAATGCTCCCATACGGGATCGTCCGGTGATGATGCGTCCACCTTCGGAAAGGGACTGATCCGCGGAAAGAAGCGTCGCAACAGCTTGCGAGCCTTGAACTCGCGCGCGAACCGCCGCGCGGCCCGGTTTTGGTGATGGACGACGGGCGGGAGTCCGCTTGCATCGGCGAAGCTGTCCATCCGCAACGGTTGTGCGGGCCATTTCACATGGAGCTGCGGAGGAGCGTCACCCTCTAGCGAGATGTCGCGGAACGGCGTGCGCGGGTAATCCCAGCCGATCGGGGGAAGGTCGACCAGTAGCTCTGACGGACCTTGGGAGCCGAGTACCTCGGGGGCATAAAGTACCCGACAGTCGTCCGCCGGAGTGTCACTACCCCAGATCTGCTCCTGATCGTCGCGACCGAAAAAGAACAGAATGCCGTGGTCCGGCAGCGGGGTTCGCCATTCGATCTCCGTGCAATCAACCTGGCAAAGAAAGTGCAGCGGTACGCCGCCCGACGTACGAGGCCACTCCAAACCGTCGGGCAATGTGGGGAGGCCGCCAAAGAAGGTGCGGCCGAAAGGTGCCGAATGCGGCGGGAAAGGCCGGTTCAGAAGAACGGCAGGGCTACGATAGCGCTCCAGCAGCGCCGTTGCGCGACGATCGAGCTCGCCGCCTTCCGTGTAGCTCATCTATCGCGACCTTCGTCTAAGCAGTTTGTCCCCGTCCAGCCTGATCTTTTAATGACGGAAATGCCGCATCCCGGTGAACACCATCGCCAGCCCCTCCTCGTCGGCGGCGGCGACGACCTCTTCGTCGCGGATCGAGCCGCCGGGCTGGATCACCGCCGTCGCCCCCGCCTCGACGGCCGCGAGGAGGCCGTCGGCGAAGGGGAAGAAGGCGTCGGATGCAACCGCCGAGCCGATCGTCCGCGGTTCCGCCCAGCCCGCCTTCTCCGCGGCGTCGCGCGCCTTCCAGGCGGCGATGCGCGCGCTCTCAAGCCGGTTCATCTGGCCCGCACCCACGCCCGCCGTAGAACCGTCCTTGGCGTAGACGATCGCGTTCGACTTGACGTGCTTCGCGACCCTCCAGGCGAACAGGCAGTCCGTCAGCTCCCGCTCGGTCGGCTGGCGCCTGGTCACGACCGTCAGCGCGTCGCGCGCCATTGCGCCCGTGTCGCGCGACTGGAGGAGGAAGCCGCCCGCGATCGACTTCATCGTCAATCCCGGCCGCTGGGGATCAGGCAACCCGTCCGTCAGCAGCAGCCGGAGGTTCTTCTTGCGCGCGAAGGCGGCGCGCGCCGCCTCGTCCGCGCCGGGCGCCACGACCACCTCCGTGAAGATCTCGGAGATCGCCTCCGCCGTCGGCCCGTCGAGCGGGCGGTTGCAGGCGATGATGCCGCCGAAGGCGGACACGGTGTCGCAGGCGAAGGCCGCCCTGTACGCGTCGAGCAGCGTGTCGGCGGTCGCGACGCCGCACGGGTTGGCGTGCTTGACGATCACGACGGTGGGCGGGCCGTCGCGGAACTCGGACACGAGCTCGAGCGCCGCGTCGGCGTCGTTGTAGTTGTTGTAGCTCAGTTCCTTGCCCTGGATCTGCTCAGCCTGCGCGACGCCGGGCGTGGCGGGGCCGGCGGGGATGTAGAGCGCCGCTTGCTGATGCGGGTTCTCGCCATAGCGTAAGCCCTGCCCCATGCGGACCGGGATGCTGACCTTGTCGGGGAACGTCTCCTGCTGGTCGGCGAAGGCGAACCAGGCGGCGATGGTCGCGTCGTACTGCGCGGTCAGCGCGTACGCCTTGGCCGCGAAGCGCTTGCGCTCCTCAAGGCTGGTCTCGCCGCGGGCCACGAGCGGATAGTCGGCGGGATCGGTCACGATCGCGACATGCGCGTGGTTCTTCGCCGCCGAGCGGACCATCGAGGGACCGCCTATGTCGATGTTCTCGATCACTTGCGTGCGGGCGGCGCCGCGCGTGACGGTCTGCGCGAAGGGGTAGAGGTTGACGACCACGAGGTCGATCGCGCCGATCCCGTGCTCGGTCATCGCCGCGACGTGCGCAGGGTCGTCGCGGACCGCCAGCAGGCCGCCATGCACCATCGGGTGGAGCGTCTTGACCCGTCCGTCCATCATCTCGGGAAAGCCCGTCAGGTCCGACACGTCGCGCACCGTCAGGCCCGCGTCGCGGAGCGCCTTGGCGGTGCCGCCCGTCGAGACCAGCTCGACGCCCTGCGCCGCGAGGTCGCGGGCGAGCTCGACAACCCCCGTCTTGTCGGACACGGACAGGAGGGCGCGGCGAATGGGGACGAGGGTCATGGAGGCTCCGCGATTTGGGGACGCGGGCGCCCTGCCCGGCTAGCGCGCCCGCTTCAAGAGCCAGCCGACGCTGGCCCCGCCCGCAGCGGCCTCGCCGCCGACGACGAGCTGACGCGTCGCGACCGCGTGGCCGTCGCCGTCGATCCAGACCGACTCGTCCACCGTCACGGCGCCGCCGCGGCAGCGGAACTGCCAGACTCCGCCGCCCGGCAAGCGCAGGATCGCGGCCTGCCCATCGGGCGCGGGCTCCGCGTCGACGTCCGAGCCTAGGTGGAAGCGGATCGCGAAGGGCGTGACCCCGCGCCGCTTGCGCCCTTGGGGCAGCAGCGCGTCCTCGCCGCGCAACTCGCGCCCGTCGGCGGTCAGCAGCAGCTGGCGGCGGTGGACGAAGCCGAAACGGCGGGCATAGCCGTCGTGGCTTGCCTCGATGCGGCTCCCCGCCTCGCTCTCCTGCCGCGACAGCGCCACCTCCGACACCCCGCGCCCGAGCGTGCCGTCGGCGTTGATCGCGGTGGAGTTCGAATCGGCCAGCGTCAGCGTCGAATGCGCCGCCGTTGTGCGCAGCGCGTCGGCGAGCCCCGGTGACGCCGCGCGGGCACCGCCGCAGTTGACGACGATCCGCGCCGGCCCGTCCGAGAACTCGATGGCGAGCGTCGACGCGCAACCGCCCTCGACGACGCGCGCCACCGGCGGCGGGGCGGCGTCGACGACGAGCACCGCGCCGCCCGCCGACAGCCGCTGATAGCCCCAGTCGTTCGGCTGGCGAAGCGGGCGCGTGCGCACGCCGCTCGCCTCGATCACCGCCGCCACGCGCTCGGGCGAGACGGGAGCGCCGCCCTGCCAGCTGCCGAGACCTCGGTCGCCGAGCGTCACGCCGAGCAGCGCGGGCACGATCCGCGACAGCGCGCGGGCGGGCGCTTCGGGCATCACCAGCCCCCGCGCGTCATACGCCTCGCGCAGCACCGCGAGCAGCGCCACCGCGTCGAGCAGCGCCGCAGGCGCGCGCGACACCGCGCCTCCGTCCTCGAACAGCCCCCCCGACAGCGCCCTTTCCAGCCCCGCCTCGCCGAAATGGAGCCGCGGCTCGCCCTCGGGCAGCAGCAGCCCCAGCGCGACCACGCCGCACCAGGCGGCGATGCGCGCCGTGCCGGGCGCGGCCTTGTCGGCGTAGCGATCGAGATGCCGGCCGCCGCGCGCGAGCGTGTTCAGCACCCGCGACCGGTAGACGAGGTCGGCCGACGACAGGATCAGCGGCGCGTGCGCCGTCCAGAAGAGGACGCGCCGTCCCCAAAGGTCGGGCGCCCAGGCCACCGGGTCGGGCGTGTCGGCGTGCGCGTCGAGCCAGCGCGCCATCAGCGCCTCGGCGACGGGCGCGCCACGCTGGCGCGTCGCGACGGTGGACAGGTCGCGCAGCCATTCGAAGCCGTGGAGATGCGCCGCCAGCCGCGGGCTCCAGTCGGGCCGGCGGAAGTCGAGCGCGTCGATCGCGCGGGTCTCGCCGAGATAGGACACGCGGCCGTCGAGCAGCGCATGCCCACGCGCGACGTCGCCCAGCACGGGGTCGTCCGGGACGGCCAGCAGCTTCAGCGGATGCCGCCCCTTCAGCCGCATCCCATGGAGCGGGGTGCGCCAGGTCAGGCGGTGGAGACGCTCGGCGAGACGTTCCGCCAGCGACAGCCCCGTGCCGCCCCCGACGCGGATCAGCCGGCGGGCTTCGTCGATGGTGTCGCCGGTCGGTCCGGCGACAGGGTCGACGCCATAGCCCGTCGGCCTCGCGACCGCGTCGGCGAAAGGTTCGGGGGGAGGATCGTCGCGGCTCATCCGCCGCGCAAGTCCGCGATGGCCTGGGCGTAAGGCACGCCCGCACCGAACACGGCGGTGCCCGCCACCAGCGCGTCCGCTCCCGCCTCGACCGCGCGCCGCGCCGTTTCGGGCACGATGCCGCCGTCGACCTCCAGGTCGATCGCGCGGCCCGACGCGTCGATCGATTTGCGCACCGCGGCGACCTTCTTGAGCTGAGAGCCGATGAAGGACTGGCCGCCGAAGCCGGGATTGACCGTCATCACCAGCACCAGGTCGACCTCGTCAATAAGGTAGTCGAGCATCTTGGCGGGCGTGCCCGGATTGAGCGCCACGCCCGCGCGGCAGCCGAGCTGCTTGATGCGCTGGATCGTGCGGTGGACGTGCGGCCCCGCCTCAGGATGGACGGTGATCGTGTCCGCGCCCGCTTGCGCGAACGCCTCGAGATAGGCGTCGACGGGCGAGATCATCAGGTGGACGTCGAACGGCTTGGCCGTGACGTGCCGCACCGACTTCATCACGGCGGGGCCGAACGAGATGTTGGGGACGTAGTGCCCGTCCATCACGTCGACATGGATCCAGTCCGCCCCCGCTTCGTCGATCGCGCGGACCTCGTCGCCCAGCCGCGCGAAGTCGGCGGACAGGATGGACGGGACGATGCGGACGGGGTTCATAGACGGCCTCTAGGGAGCACCCAACGTGCGGACAAGCTACGCGTTGCGCCGGAAGCGCGCGACGAAGAAGCCGTCATTGCCGCCCGGGAAGGCGGAAGGGAGGACGCGCCCGACCGCCTCGCCGCCTTCGGCCGTGAACGCCGCGTTCCCGCCCAGGAACCGCTCCGCCTGCCGCTCGCCCTCCTCCGGCTCGAGCGAGCAGCTGGCGTAGACGAGCGCGCCGCCCGGCCGCACCCAGGCGGCGGCGCGCGCGAGCAGCCGCGCCTGAAGCTCCGCCATCTCCGCGATGAAGCCGGGATGCGCGCGGTAGAGCACGTCGGGGTGGCGGCGGAAGATGCCGGTTGCGCTGCACGGCGCGTCGAGCAGTATCGCGTCGAACGCTCCGTCCGGTGTCCAGGCGAGCGCGTCGGCGGCGACGACCTCCGCCGACAGGCCGGTGCGGGCGAGGTTCTCGCGAAGTCGCGCCAGACGACTTTCCGATATGTCGAGCGCCGTCACGTCCCAGCCTTGCGCGGCCAGCTGGAGCGCCTTGCCGCCCGGCGCCGCGCACAGGTCGAGCGCGCGGCCGGGTCCCCGTCCGATCGCGCGGGCGGGAAGCGACGCGGCGACGTCCTGCACCCACCAGGCGCCCTCGGCGTAGCCGGGCAGTTCCGCGATCCGCGCGCCGTCGGGCAGGCGCAGATGGCCGGGCAGCAGGCTCGTCGCCCCCAGCCGCTCGGCCCAGAGCCCGGTCTCGGCCGGGTCGCGCAGCGTCAAGTCGAGCGGCGTCTCGGC
>DASVSW010000096.1:0-9107 GCA_036387895.1 Sphingomonas sp. | reverse complement strand
CATCCCGGGCGCGCGCAACCTCTACTATTCCGACCTGTTCGACGCCGACGGGACGTGGAAGCGCCCGGACGATCTCCGCGCGGCCTTCGCCCAGGCCGGCATCGACCTCTCCCGCCCGCTCGTCACCACCTGCAACTCGGGCGTCACCGCCGCCGTCCTCCTCTTCGCCGCCCATCTGCTGGGCGCCGACGCCGCCATGTACGACGGCAGCTGGTCCGAATGGGGCGCACGCGCCGACACGCCGAAGGCGACGGCGCTTCCTAATCCTCCCCTGTAAGGGGAGGGGGACCACGCCGAAGGCGTGGTGGAGGGGTGTCCCCGTCATCGAGCGTGCACGACAGCCGCGACCGGCGACACCCCTCCGTCGCGCTACGCGCGCCACCTCCCCTTGCAGGGGAGGAACATGGGTCGACACCGCCCTCCCCGCTCACCAGAACGGGCCCATGTCCGACACCCCCGACCGCCCCCTCGCCGACCCGACCCGTGTCGTCACCGCCGGCCGCCGTCCGGAATGGACCGCCGGCATCGTCAACCCGCCCGTCTGGCGCGCCTCGACGATCCTCTACGACTCGGTCGCCGATCTCCGCGCCGCCGCCGGACGCGACTCGCACCACCGCCTCTTCTACGGTCGCCGCGGCACGCCCACCCAGTGGAGCCTCGCCGACGCGCTGACCGAGCTCGAGCCCGGCGCGCAAGCGACCTTCCTCTACCCGTCGGGCGTCGCCGCGGTCGCGGCCGCGCTGCTCGCGGTGCTCGCGCCCGGCGACGAGCTGCTGCTGGTCGACTCCGCCTACGATCCCACGCGCGCCCTGGCGGAGGGGCTGCTGAAGCGGATGGGGATCACGACCCGCTACTACGACCCGCTGATCGGCGCCGGCGTCGCCGACCTGATCGGCGAGCGCACCCGCGCCGTGTTCATGGAGTCGCCGGGATCGCTCACCTTCGAGGTCCAGGACGTCCCCGCCATCTGCGCCGCCGCCAAGGCGCGCGGGGTCGCGACGCTGATGGACAACACCTGGGCCACGCCGCTCCATTTCCGCGCGCTGTCGCACGGCGTCGACCTCTCGATCCTCGCCTGCACAAAGTACGTCGTCGGCCATTCGGACGCGATGCTGGGCAGCGTCACCGCCACGCCCGAGCTCTGGCCGCGCCTGCGCGACACCAGCTTCCAGCTCGGCCAGACCGCGTCGCCAGACGACGCCTGGCTCGGCAGCCGCGGCCTGCGCACCATGGCGATCCGTCTGAAGCAGCACGAGACCTCGGCGCTCCGCATCGCCGAATGGCTGGAGACCCGGCCGGAGGTCGCGGACGTGCTCCACCCCGCGCTCCCCTCCTGTCCCGGCCACGACCTGTGGCGGCGCGACTTCACCGGCGCGTCCGGCCTCTTCTCGTTCACGCTCGCCGACGGCACCGACGCGGCGCGCGCCGCGCTGATCGACGGGCTGGAGCTGTTCGGCATCGGCTACAGCTGGGGCGGCTTCGAGAGCCTGGCGCTCCCCGTCGACCCTCACCGCCACCGCTCGGTCGTCAAGCGCCCGCAAGCCGGCCCCATGGTCCGGCTCCAGATCGGCCTGGAAGACGCGGGCGACCTCATCGCGGACCTTGAGCGGGGTTTCGCCCGTTTCCGGAACGAATGGACCCCGCCGACCTCAAGCTGACCCTGCCCAATCGCGCCGAAACGATCGAGATCGCCATCGCCGGCGGCTTCATCCTGCTGGCGCTCATGGCGGGCCTGTTCGCCGGCCGCTATCTCGGCCCCCGCCTCGCCGCGCTCTGGCGGCGGCATATCGGCCACCACGGAGAAGGCGTCGGCGACCGCATCCACGCGATCGTCCGCCACGGCATCACCGCACTGCTCCTCGCGATCGTCGAGGCGGCGCACGACTGGACCCCTTGGGCCGGCGCGCCGCTCGGATTCACGCTCGGGCTCGCGGCCGCCTTCGCCGTCTACCAGTTCCTGCGCGGGCTGGGGCTGGCGCGCTGGATGGGCTGGCTCACCGCCGCCGTCCTCTTCGTCGCGCTGTTCAGCCGCGCGCTGGGTGGCCTCGCGCCGATCCGCCGGACGCTGGACCGCTTCGGCTTCAGCGTCGGGACGTACCAGTTCACGCTGCTCACGCTCGTTACCGCGCTCGTCACCTTGGTGCTGCTGCTCGCGACCGTCCGGCTGGCGAACCGCGTCGTCGACCGCGCGATCGGCCGCGCCCGCGGGCTCGATCCCACCCAGCGCGTCTTGGGGCAGAAGCTGGCGGGGATAGCGATCCTCATCGTCGCCTTCTTCGTCGGCATCGACCTGCTCGGCATCGATCTCACCGCCTTCGCCGTCTTCTCGGGGGCGCTGGGGCTCGCCGTCGGCTTCGGACTCCAGAAGACGTTCGGCAACCTGATCGCCGGCATCATCCTCCTCTGGGACCGCTCGATCAAGCCGGGCGACGTCATCGTCGTGGGCGACAGCTTCGGCCAGGTGACCAAGATCGGCGTCCGCGCCGTCTCCGTCGTGACCCGCGACGGCAAGGAGCACCTGATCCCCAACGAGAACCTGATGACCCAGGAGGTCGAGAACTGGTCCTATTCCGACAAGAACGTCCGCGTCCGCATCCCCGTGGGCGTCAGCTATGACTGCGACCTCGACCTCGCCCAGCGGCTGATGCTCCAGGCGGCCAACGACTCGGAGCGCGTCCTGAACGATCCCAAACCCAGCGTCTGGCTCACCGCCTTCGGCGAGAGCTCGGTCGACCACGAGATACTGGCCTGGATCAACGATCCGGAAGGCGGCGTCGGCAACGTCCGCTCCGACGTGCTCAACCGCTTGTGGCGCCTGTTCAAGGAGCACGGGATCGAGATCCCCTATCCCCAACGCGACATCCGCGTCCGCAGCCTGCCGGAGCCGCCTCCGCCGAGCTAGGCTCAGGCCGGCGACGAACCGGCTTGTGCGCTGCAACAAGGACTGTCATCATCACGGCATCGGACGACCAGGCGCGCGGGGGCTTCCAGCCCCGACAGACTCGCCCATCGTCCGGCATGCAGGCGGGAACATCTCTTTCCGAAAGGGAATGCGATGCGTCTCACCACTTCTCTCGCCGGGCTCTGCCTGGCGCTCGTCTCCGCTCCGGCCCTCGCGCAGGATCCGGCCGTGCCGCCCGGCGCTACGCCGACGCCCCCCGCCGAAACCGACCCGCCCCCGGCGCTCACCGTCACCGGCTCCGCAGCGCTCGTCTCCGACTACCGCTTCCGCGGGGTATCGCAGTCGGACGAGGAGCTGGCCGTCCAGGCGGGCGTCACCCTCAACCATGAGAGCGGCCTCTACGCCGGTTTCTGGGCCTCCAACCTCGCCGGCTGGGGCACCTTCGGCGGCGCGAACATGGAGCTCGACCTGATCGCCGGCTACAAGTTCAAGCCGGCGGAGAACGCCACGTTGGACGTCGGCGTGACATGGTACATGTACCCGGGCGGCTTCGACAATACCGACTTCCTCGAGCCCTATGTCAAGCTGTCGGGGACCGCGGGGCCGCTCTCGTTGACCGCCGGCGTGGCCTACGCGCCCAAGCAGCAGGCGCTCGGCAACTACTATTTCAACGGCGCTTCCGCGGCGGCCGGCGTCTACGACGACGAGGGCGACAGGAACGACAACCTGTACGTCTGGGGCGATGCGGCCGCGGGCGTGCCCGGGGCGCCGCTCACCCTGAAGGCGCATATCGGCTATTCGAACGGCAACAGGGGCCTCGGCCCGTTCGCGACCAGCGTGGCGCCCACTGGCGAGTATTGGGATTGGCTGGTCGGCGCGGACTTCGTGGTGCCGAACACCCCGCTGACGCTGGGCGTCGCCTATGTCGACACCGACATCTCGCGCCGGGAAGCCGCCTATCTCCAGCCCAGCTTCTCCAGGGGGCAGGACGGCGCGGGCTCGATCGCCGACGCGACGGTCGTCTTCAGCCTGACGGCGGCGTTCTGACCTTCGTCCTCCCCGAGCGTCGCTCGGGGAGGGAAAGGTCGTCTTTTACCTTACTGCGGCGTCTGCGTCGGCGCGGGCGTCGTCCCTGCGCCCGCCTGGGCGCTCGCCTCCTGGCCCTGGCTCTCCGGCGCGGCCACGATGTCGCGGGTCGCGGCGCCCTTGTCGACGACGTTGGTCTGCGGGTCGCCGACCGTGGAGCGCACGCCCGGATCGGCCGTGGTCGCGCCGGCCGACTGGAGCGCGGCGGCTTCCGAACCGGTGCGCTGCACGGGGCCGCCGAACAGCGCTTCGAGCGTCTGCTGCTGGCTGTTGACGGTCTGCGCGGCCGCGACGCCGGGCTGGGGCGGGACCAGCGAATAGTCGGGCGGGATCACCAGCGGCGCCTGGCGCGCCACGGCGAACTCGTCCGGCCGGTCGCGGCCCAGCAGGCCACCGCCACCGGCGCCGCAGCCGCCCAGCAGGATCGCGAGCGCGCCCGCGCCCATCAGCTTACGCATTCACTTTCTCCGTTGGCTCCCTGCCCGCGAACAGCGCGCGCAGGAGCAGGATCACGACGCCGACCGTAATGGCCGCGTCCGCGACATTGAAGACCAAAAAGGGCCGCCACTGAGGATCCCAAGGAGTTGGGAAGTGGAGATCGGCGAAATCGACCACGTAGCCGAAGCGCACCCGGTCTAGGATGTTGCCCAGCGCGCCGCCGAACACGAGCCCCAACGCCGCCTGGTCGCGGGTGTCGCGCTCGCGCGTCATCCACACCGCCACCGCCGCCGCGATCGCCGCCGTCAACAGCACCAGCGCCCAGCGCATCGTCGGGCTGCCCGCGGGCAGCAGGCCCAGGGACACGCCGATGTTCGGCACGAAGCGCAGGTCGAACACGGGCAACAGCTCGCGCACGTCGCCCAGCGCCCGGATGCCGAGCGGCCCCGTGACGATCCACTTGGTCAGCTGGTCGGCCACGAACACCGCCGCCGCCGTCGCGAGCCCGATGCGGGGGAGGTCACGCATCGACGACCTCCTCGCCCACGACCTGATCGCAGCGCGCGCACAGCGAGCCGTCGTCCGTCACCTCGGGCAGGTGGCGCCAGCAGCGCCCGCATTTCTTGAAGCTTGTCCGGCGAACGGCGGGAGCGTCAGCGTAGCGCACCTCAGAGACGATGAAGACCTCCGTCAGCAGCGCCTCGGATTCACCTATCCCACCACTCGGAAGATCAACGCTCGCCTCTAAACTGGATCGGATCAGCTTCTCTCGCCGCTTCGGCTCGATCTCCGCTGATACTGCCTCCCGAACGCGCCGAATGGCGTCCCACTGTGTCCGCAGCATGGGATTGTGCCAGGCACCGTCCACCTCGGGCCAGTCGAGCAGGTGCACCGACCCGTCCTCGCTCGGGAACCGCGCCTGCCAAACCTCCTCCGCGGTGAAGGGGATGATCGGCGCCGCCCAGCGCGTCAGCGCGTGGAACAGCGTGTCGAGCACCGTCCGATAGCTCCGCCGCGTCATGCTGGCGGGGCTGTCGCAGTAGAGCGAGTCCTTGCGGATGTCGAAGAAGAAGGCCGACAGGTTCTCGTTGGCGAAGTCGGTCAGCGCGCGGACGTAGCGCCCGAACTCGAACGCTTCCGCCGCGTCGCGGAGCTCGCGGTCGAGCGCGGAGAGGAGGTGGAGCACGTAGCGCTCCAGCTCCGGCATGTCGGCCACCGCCACGCGCTCCGCGTCGTCGAACCCGTCCAGCGCGCCGAGCAGGTAGCGGAAGGTGTTGCGCAGCTTGCGGTACTGGTCCGACGCGCCCGCCAGCACCTCCTTGCCGATCCGCACGTCCTCGAAATAGTCGGTCGACGCCGCCCACATCCGCAGGATGTCCGACCCCGACTCGGCCGTAACCTTTAAGGGGTCGACGACGTTGCCGACCGACTTCGACATCTTGCGGCCCTTGTCGTCGAGCGCGAAGCCGTGCGTCAGCACCGCCGCGTAAGGAGCGCGCCCTCGCGTGCCGCACGACTCCAGGAGCGACGACTGGAACCAGCCGCGATGCTGGTCCGACCCCTCCAGGTACAGGTCGGCGCGCACGCCCTCGCCGTAGCGCTGCTCGACGGTGAAGACATGCGTCGACCCCGAGTCGAACCAGACGTCGAGGATGTCGTTGACCGGTTCGTACGCGGCCGCGTCGTAGGCTTCACCCAGCAGCGCCTGATGGTCGGCGGTGAACCACGCGTCCGCCCCGCCCCGCCGGAAAGCCTCCACGATCCGTGCGTTCACCGCCGGGTCGTTGAGGTACTCGCCCGTCGCCCGGTCCAGGTACAGCGCGATCGGCACCCCCCAGGCCCGCTGGCGCGAGATGACCCAGTCAGGCCGCCCCTCCACCATCGACCGGATGCGGTTCTCGCTCCGGCTGGGAACCCACCGCGTCCGCGAGATCGCGTCCAGCGCGAGTTCGCGCAGGGTAGCCCCATTCCCCTCTCCCTCCGGGAGAGGGGCAAGCTGCGCAGCAGCGCGGGGTGAGGGTGAGTTCGCGCCGTCGCCCGGGTGGTCACCCTCACCCTTCCGCGCCTGCGGCGCTCCCTCCCTCTCCCGCTGGGAGAGGGACTGGTCCATCGGGATGAACCATTGCGGCGTCGCCCGGAACACCACCTTCGCCTTCGACCGCCAGCTGTGCGGATACGAGTGCCGGTAATCCTCCGACGCCGACAACAGCGCCCCGACCTCGCGCAGGTCCGAGCAGATCGGCCCGTCGGGCGAGACGAACTTCTTGTTGATCACCGACCCCTGGCCGCCGAGCCACGCCCAGTCCGCGCGGTACATGCCCGCCCCGTCCACCGCGAAGACCGGCTCGATCCCGTGCTCACGGCACAGCTCGAAATCGTCCTCGCCATGGTCCGGCGCCATGTGCACCAGCCCCGTGCCCGCGTCCGTCGTGACGAACCCGCCCGGCAGCATCGGCCGTGGCTTCGCGAAGAACCCGCCCAGATGGTGCATGGGGTGGCGGACGACGGCTCCGGCGAGCTTAGCTCCATCATACTGAGCACGAACAAAGCGTTGAAGGCTCTCGGTCTCGCTGAGATCACTAGACTGGCTATCGAGCGTCGCGAGACTGATACCAGTTCGACCTTTGAACTGCTCGATAAGGTCGAAAGCTACGACATACCGGCGGCCGTCCGAACCTCTAAAGTGTTGATAAGTAATTGCCGGTCCATAGCTCAGCGCCTGGTTCACCGGGATGGTCCACGGCGTCGTCGTCCAGATCACCGCGTGCGCGCCGACCAGCTCGGGCGCGTTCGGGGCCTCCACGATCTCGAACGCCACGTCGATCTGCGTCGAGACGATGTCCTCGTACTCGACCTCCGCCTCCGCCAACGCAGTCTTCTCGACGGGGCTCCACATCACCGGCTTGGCCCCGCGGTAGAGCTGGCCGCTTTCCGCGAACTTCAGCAGCTCGCCCACGATCGCGGCCTCCGCGTCGTAGTCCATCGTCAGGTACGGGTCGTCCCAGTCGCCCATGACGCCCAGCCGCTCGAACTGCGCGCGCTGCACCGCGACCCATTTCTCGGCATAGGCCCGGCACTCGGCGCGGAAGCGGTCGACGGGGACCTCGTCCTTGTTCAGCTTCTTGGCGCGGTACGCCTCCTCGACCTTCCACTCGATCGGCAGCCCGTGGCAGTCCCAGCCGGGCACATAGGGCGCGTCCTTGCCGAGCAAGGTCTGGCTGCGGACGACGATGTCCTTCAGCACCTTGTTCATGGCGTGGCCCATATGGATGTCGCCATTGGCGTAAGGAGGGCCGTCGTGGAGGATGAACCGCTCGCGCCCGGCGCGCTGCTCGCGCAACCGCCCGTACAGACCCATCCGCGCCCAGCGCTCCAGGATCGCGGGCTCCTTCGCGGCGAGCCCCGCCTTCATCGGGAAGTCGGTCTTCGGCAGGAAGACGGTGTCGCGGTAATCGCGTTGCGGAGCGTCGGGTCGGTCGGCCATGGGTGCGGGGGCGTTTAGCCGTGCATGGCGGTTGACACAAACCCCACCCTCTCCCGCTTTCGCGGGAGAGGGACAGGCGCGTAGCGCCAGGGTGAGGGCCTGATTTGGTCACTGCCCTCACCCTGCGCCTTCGGCGCTGTCCCTCTCCCGCGAAGGCTGGAGAGGGAAGATCAGACCCGCCCCAGCACCTCGCGCGCCAGCAGGCAGTCCCGCTCCATCTGCGCCACCATCGCGGGCAGCCCGTCGAACCGCCCCTCCGGCCGGAGATACGCCACCAGCTCCACCTCGACCGCCTGCCCGTACAGGTCGCCCTCGAAGTCGAAGAAATAGGTCTCCAGCAGCTCCTTGGGCGGGTCGAACATCGGCCGGACGCCCAGGTTCGCCGCCCCCTGCAACACGCGCCCGTCCGCCAGCCTCCCGCGTACCGCGTAGACGCCGTAGGCCGGCCGCAGATACTTGCCCATGTCGAGGTTCGCGGTGGGATAGCCGATCGTGCGCCCCACCTTGTCGCCGTGCTGGACCACGCCCTCGACGGCGAAGGGCCGCGTCAGCAGCCCCGCCGCCACGTCCGGCCGGCCGCCGCGCAGCGCCTCGCGGATGCGGCTCGACGAGACGGGCGCGCCGTCCAGCGTCACCGGCCCTACCGTCTCGACCGCGAAGCCCATCTCCCCGCCCAGCGTGCGCAGCACGGAAACGTCGCCCGACTTGCCCCGCCCGAAGGTGAAGTCCTCGCCCGTCACCACGCCGGCGGCGCCCAGCAGCCCGCGCAGCCGCTCGTCGACGAAAGCCCGCGCGTCGAGCGCCGCCAGCTCGGCGTCGAAGCGGAACACCACCATCGCGTCCGCCCCCGCCGCGCCGAACAACCGCTCGCGCTGCTCCAGCGTCGTCAGGCGAAAGGGCGGCGCGTCCGGCCGGAAGAAGCGCACGGGATGCGGGTCGAAGGTCGCGACCAGCGCGGGCCGCCCCTCGGCGCGCGCCCGCGCCACGGCGCGCCCCACCACCGCCTGATGCCCGAGGTGGAAACCGTCGAAATTGCCGAGCGCCACCACGCCGCCGCGCAAGTCCGCCGGCGCGACCGCTCCCCCGTCCAGGCGTCGCATGGGGCGGCTGTACCGTCCGCGTCCGCCAAATGCGAGTGTCCCCGCGCAGGCGGGGACCCAGTGCGATGCGGTCGGACCTCGTCGCTCTAGGCTCCCG
>DASVSW010000095.1:0-2253 GCA_036387895.1 Sphingomonas sp. | reverse complement strand
CACGGGCAACATCACGCGCAAGCAGCTGGAGCTCGTTCTCGCCGGGCTGGACCTGGTGTTGGGAAGATAGGGTCGGCTGGCGACGCCTGATGAGATGGCGAGGGGTCGTGTCTGCGCGCGCTGCCCGACGGGCGTCAGGCTCCGTTACGGGCTTTTCGCTTCGGAGGCTGCATCGCGGGCGGGCGTCGAACGGCCGCGCAGCGCGTCGATCTCCGCTTTGCGGCGCTCGAGGTAGAAGCGGCGGCTGGCGGCATAGGGGTCGCCGCTCGCGCGCTGCTTGCGGAACTCGTCGTCCATCTCGAACCGGTAGTCGAGCGCGCTGAGCACGCCGACCGGTATGGCGAACTCGGCGCCGCGCAACGGCATCACAGGGGCGATGGGCACGATGACCTGGTCGAGCACGTTCCCGGCGAGATCGCGCACCGTCGTCGACCCGATCAGCGGCAGGAAGAAGTACGGGCCGGGTCCGACGCCGTAAAAGCCCAGCGTGTTGGCGAAGCTGTTCCGCCGGCGGGGCAGATTGAACGGGCGGCGCTTGGCGATGTCGAACAGCCCCGCCGCCCCGATCGTCGAATTGATCGCGAACCGGCCGAGCGTCTCGCCCGCCTTGCCGGGCTTGAGCTGGAGGAGGTAGTTCGCCGCCACCACCGGCTCACGGAGATTCCCTAGGAAGTTGCGCAGGCCTTTGCGGATCGGCTTGGGCGCGTCCTTGCCATAGGCGCGCGCGGCCGGGCCGACGACCGCGTCGTCGACCGCCTGCGCGGCGGCGTAGCTCTGCGCGTTGAGCGGCGCCAGCGGATCGCCTTTCCGGCTGCGGCCCTGGACGACCACGTCGCCCGGCTGCGGCGCGGCGCCGTTCGCTCCGGCGGGCGCGGCCGGCGTCGCCGGGTCGACCTGCCCTTCACCGGTCTGCGGCGGGGGCGCGGTAGGCAGGGGTGGGGCGGGAAGAGGCGGCGCGGTCTGATCGGGCGTCTGGGACAAGCTCGGCGCCTCGTCGACGGGCGCGTCGCCGACCGGGAGCTCGGGCGCAATGAGCAGGGCGGCCAGGACAAGATGCGAGGCGATACGCCGGTTCCTTCCTTCGCCCCCGGACGCCCTCCTGCGCTCAGGTCGCGCCGACCGCAAGGGGGTCAGACAGGTGCGGCGTCCGGACCTGCCCCGTAATGGTGCCAGGTGAAGATCGCGGCCGCGCCGCGATAGGGGCGCCAGGGTTCCGCGAGCTCGCGGGTCAGCTTCTCGGACGGGCGCGCTTCAAGTCCGAGGATGCGGCCGACCTCGATCTGGACGGCGAGATCGCCCGCGGGCCAGATGTCGGGACGGCCTTCGGCGAAGAGGAGGTAGATCTCCGCCGACCAGCGGCCGATGCCCTTGACGCGGGTCAGCGCCGCGATCGCCTCCTCGTCGTCGGCGGGGAGCGCGTCGAGGTCCAGGCGGCCGCTCGTCACCTCGTCCGCGAGGCTCCGGGCGTAGCCGGTCTTCTGGCGCGAGAAGCCGGCGGCGCGCATCGCCTCGTCGCTCGCCGCGGCGATGAGGCGGGGATCGGCGGGGTCGCCGACGGTGTCCGACAGCTTGCGCCACACCGCGTCCGCCGCCTTCACGCTGACCTGCTGGCCGACGATGGTGCGGAGCAGCGTGGCGTAGCCGGGCAAGCGGATGCGCGGCTCGGGATAGCCGACGCGGGCCAGCGCGCGGGCGATGGCGGGCTCGCGGAGGCTAAGCGCGTCTAGATGCGCGCGCAGCGTGTCGGCGCTCAGGCCCATGCTTGATCCGGGGCGGCGCGCGCGGCATGGCGCGACCGCAAGAACAGGGAGTGATGCATGCCCAAGCTTATCGTCGAGCTGCGCGACGGCCAAGAACGCGTCCTGGAAGGCGAGACGGGCCTGTCGGTCATGGAGGTGATCCGCGAGGGCGGCATCGACGAGATCCTGGCGCTGTGCGGCGGCAACTGCTCCTGCGCCACCTGCCACGTGCATGTCGACCCCGAGTTCGTGGGGCTGCTCAAGCCTATGAGCGAGGACGAGAACGACCTGCTCGACTCGACCAGCGACCGCGACGCGACGAGCCGGCTGTCGTGCCAGATCCAGTTCGGGCCGGCCTTGGACGGGCTGAGGGTGAAGGTGGCGGAGGAGGACTGAGCGCCAGTCCTCTCCCGCTTTCGCGGGAGAGGGACCGGCTCGCTTGCGAGCCAGGGTGAGGGCCTGTTCAGGTCACTGCCCTCACCCTGCTGCTACGCAGCTGTCCCTCTCCCGCGAA
>DASVSW010000094.1:0-1568 GCA_036387895.1 Sphingomonas sp. | reverse complement strand
TGCGCGTGCTTGGCGATCTTGGCGGCGGCGTCGTAGCCGATCTCGGGCGCCAGCGCGGTCACGAGCATCAGGCTGCGCTCCACCAGCTCGGCGATTCGCGTCGTGTTCGCCGTGGCGCCGTCCACCGCGCGCGCGGCGAAGCTCTCCATGCCGACCGACAACAAGTGGATCGACCGCAGCACCGCCGCGCCGATCAGCGGCTTGAACACGTTCAGCTCGAGATGACCCTGCATGCCGCCCACGGTGGCCGCGACGTGATTGCCCATCACCTGGCCTGCGACCATGGTCAGCATCTCCGACTGGGTCGGGTTGACCTTGCCCGGCATGATCGACGAGCCCGGCTCGTTGGCGGGAAGGTCGATCTCGCCCAGCCCCGACCGCGGCCCGCTGCCCAGCAATCGAAGGTCGTTCGCGATCTTGGTCAGGGCCACAGCGAGGGTGTTGAGCGTTCCCGACAGGTGGACCAGCGGGTCGTTCGACGCCAGCGCCTCGAACGCGTTCTCCGCCGGGTGGAAAGGCTGGCCGGTGATCGCGCGCAGCTCCGCGCAGAAGTCCTCCGCGAAGCCGGGCGGCGCGTTAAGGCCGGTGCCGACCGCCGTGCCGCCCTGCGCCAGCCGATCGGTCCCAGCCGTCAGCGCCGGCTCGATCCGCCGGCGGCAGCGGTATAGCTGGTTGGCGTAGCCTGAGAACTCCTGCCCCAAAGTCAGTGGCGTCGCATCCTGGAGGTGCGTGCGCCCGATCTTGACGATCCCGTCCCACGCCCGCGCTTTGGCGTCAAGGCTGGCGTGGAGCCGGTCGAGCGCGGGCAGCAGCCGCTCGCGCACAGCCGTCGACACCGCGATGTGGAGCGCGGTCGGGAAGCTGTCGTTCGACGACTGGCCGCGGTTCACGTCGTCGTTCGGGTGGACGGGCGACTTGCCGCCCCGCCCGTGGCCCAGCAGCTCGTTGGCGCGGCCCGCGATCACCTCGTTGGCGTTCATGTTGGACTGGGTGCCCGACCCGGTCTGCCAGATGACGAGCGGGAACTGGTCGTCGTGCTCGCCCCTCGCGACTTCGGCCGCGGCCTGCTCGATCGCGTCCGCCTTCTCCGCCGAAAGGCCGTGGCGGCGGTTCACCCGCGCCGCCGCCTGCTTGACCAGCGCCAACGCGCGCGCGACCTCGATCGGCATGCGCTCGGTCGGGCCGAAGGGGAAGTTCTCGATCGACCGCTGCGTCTGTGCGCCCCAGTACGCGGAGGCGGGAACCTCGACGGGGCCGAGCGAGTCGGTTTCGGTGCGGGTGTCTGCCATTCGGCTCACAACCCCGTCGCCCCGGACTCGATCCGGGGTCCATGCGTGTGCGTATAGTCAGGAGGGGCCTCGCCGCGGCGAAGCCGCGTCGTCGAACGGGTCGGCGGGCCGACCCGCCGGCCGGGCTTGGGCGAGTCAGCCGGTCTTAGCCGGCTGCTGCCCCGCGCCCTACTTCTTCCTTTTGAAGTCCACGCTGACGACGTTGGACCCGTCCTCCGCTGGCACCACCGTCGGCCCGTCATTCTCAGCCGGGTCGTGCTCGGTCGGGCCGTCGTTCGG
>DASVSW010000093.1:0-2957 GCA_036387895.1 Sphingomonas sp. | reverse complement strand
AGCAGCGTCGAGAACACCACGCCGAACAGGAGCCCGATGAACTTGACCCTGTCCCCCGTCAGCATCCGGATCGCGATCCAGCCCATGTCCGCCCTTATCGACGCGCCCGGTTCGCCAAGCGCCCAAGGTTAGTGTACGATCCCGTTCATGAACGCAAGCGTACAGTTTCTATGACGGACAGGGCCTTGGCGGAACAGCGCCCGCGGTCCGGCGGCCGCCCGCCCGACCCGACCAAGGACGAGGCGATCCTCGACGGCGCGCGCTCCAGCTTCTTCGAACACGGCTTCGCCGCGACCACGATGGAGAACGTCGCCGCCCGCGCCTGCGTCTCGAAGGTCACGGTCTACAAGCGCTTCGGCGACAAGGAGACGCTGTTCGAGGCGACGGTGCGCCGCGAGATGGCGAAGATGGAGGAGGCGTTCCGCGCCTGGCCCTATACCGACGGCGCGCTGGCGGAGCGGCTCAACGCTTATGGCTCGATCCTGCTGCGCTTCCTCTACTCGACCGAGCACCGGCTGCTCGACCGGATGCTCGCGCACGACCTGAAGCACTCGCCGGACACGGCGCGCCGCTTCTTCCACGCGGGGCCGGGCGCCTGCCGCGCGTCGCTCGCCCGCATGCTCGCCGAGGCGGCCGGGCGCGGCGAGATCGTCGTCGACGATCCCCTGCTCGCGGCGGCCGACCTGTTCGCGCTCTGGTCGGGCTTCATCCCCAAGGAGGTGGAGTTCGGCGTCACGCCCCCGGTCGACGGCGCGCAGATCGACGAGCGCGTGCGGCGCGGCACGCGGCTGTTCCTGCGGATGGTCAGGCCTGATTGATCGCGCACGGCGGGCGAGCGGGTCGCTCGTCTGTCGTTCGTGCGGAGGTGGTGGACAGGGCTGGATTCGAACCAGCGTACGCTTGCACGGGCAGATTTACAGTCTGCTGCCTTTAACCACTCGGCCACCTGTCCAGGACGCTCGAAAGCGCGGCCGCTCGAAAGCGAGGCGGCTCCATGCCGAAGCGCTCCCGGCCTGTCAACGGATCGAAACGGTTGCGCGGCCTCCCCGCGCCGCATAGCACCGGGGCCGATGAAGCTCCGTCCCTTCCTGCTCGCCGCCGCGCTCTGCGCCGCGCCGCCGCTCGCCGCCCAAAACACATCCTCCGCCGCGCCTCAAGCGTCCCCCGTCGACCGGATCATCGACGAAGGCGCGAACCGCAGTCAGGTGATGCTCACCGCGCAGCACCTGACGGACGTGATCGGCCCGCGTCTGACCAACTCGCCGCAGATGCGCGCCGCCGAGGAGTGGACGGCCGCCAAGTTCCGCGAATGGGGTTTGGCGAACGTCCGCAAGGAGGGCTTCCCCTTCGGCCGCGGCTGGTCGATCGAGCGGTCGAGCGTCCGCATGGTGTCGCCCCGCCCGCTCCAGCTGACCGCCATCCCGATCGCCTGGACGCCCGCGGGCAACGTCACCGCGCCGATCGTCGTCGCGCCCATGAAGCGCGAGCGCGACTTCGACCGGTACCGCGGCCAGCTGCGCGGCAAGATCGTGCTGGTCAGCGAGCCCGGCACCGGCTCCGAGCCCAAGGAGCCCGCGTTCCAGCGCCTGTCGGACGCCGACATCGCCAAGCTCGACGAGTTCGAGCAGCCCCGCTTCGACCCCGACCGCCTCGCCAAGCAGTTCCGCGACGAGGCGTTCGCCGCCAAGCGCGACGCGTTCCTGAAGGCGGAGGGCGCAGTCGCCCTCGCCACCATCTCGTACCGCGACGGCAAGCTGCTGCACGGCGAGGGGTACCAGTTCGAGACCGGCGGCTCGCCGACGCTGCCCGCGGTGCAGCTCGCCGCCGAGGATTACCGCCGCCTCGCGCGCCTCGCCAAGACCGGGCCCGCCCCGACGCTCGAGATCGTGAGCGACGTCCGTTATCACGACGAGGACCCGAACGCGTACAACGTCATCGCCGAGATCCCCGGCACCGACCCGCGCGCCGGCTACGTCATGGCGGGCGCGCATCTCGACAGCTGGGTCGCGGGCGACGGCGCCGCCGACAACGCGGCGGGCAGCGCCATGATCATGGAGGCGGCGCGCATCCTGGTCGCCACGGGCGCGCGGCCGCGCCGGACGATCCGCTTCGCGCTGTGGAACGGCGAGGAGCAGGGGCTGCTCGGCTCCTACGCTTATGTCGACAAGTACCTCGCCAAGCGCGGCGCGCCGGGGTCGCCCCCGCTCCGCGGGGTGAACACCTATTACGCGTTCGGCAACGCCTGGCCGATCACGCCGCTGCCCGGCTATCGAGACCTCGCCGCCTACTTCAACATCGACAACGGGTCGGGCAAGCTGCGCGGCCTCTACGCCGAGGGCAATCCGGGCGCCGCGTCGACCTTCCGCGAGTGGCTGGCGCCGCTGTCGTCGATGGGCGCGGGTTCGGTGGTGATGAGCCGGACGGGCGGCACCGACCATCTGTTCCTCCAGCAGATCGGCCTGCCCGGCTTCCAGTTCATCCAGGACCCGCTCGATTACGAGACGCGCGTCCACCACAGCTCGGCCGACACCTTCGACCATCTCAAGGCCGACGACATGCGCCAGGGCTCGATCGTGCTGGCGCATGTGCTGCTCAGCGCCGCGAACGCCAAGGATCTCCTGCCCCGGCCGCCGCTGCCGACCAGGCCGGTCGTCACCGACCCGTTCGCCTATCCGGAGGCGGACGACTGATGGCGGCCAAACGGGGCCACCGCCCGCGCGAGGGGACGCGCGACCGCCCGCGCTTCTGGGGCCGTCACGCCGTGTCGGCCGCGCTCGCCAACCCCGACCGGGTCGTGCGCAAGCTCTGGGCGACCCGCGAGGCGGCGGCGCAGCTCGACGTGCCCGCGCAGCTGCCCATCACCTTCTCGGACGTGGCGGACCTCGGCCGCATGGTCCCGCCCGACGCGCCGCACCAGGGCGTGGTCGCCGAGGTCGAGCCGCTCGAGGAGATCTGGC
>DASVSW010000092.1:0-2336 GCA_036387895.1 Sphingomonas sp. | reverse complement strand
CATACGGCGTTCGCGTCGCACCAAGCCGTCGACGATGTGCTGCTCGTCGTGGCGCCCGGCGCCGAACAGGCGGCACGCGACGCCGTCGGTGAGGGAGTGAAGCTCGTGCTCGGCGGGTCGACGCGGCGCGAGTCGGTGGCGCACGGGTTGGCGGCCGCGACCGCGCTGCGGGCGACGCGGGTGCTGATCCACGACGCGGCGCGGCCCTTCGTCCCGGCGCGCGTGGTCTCGGACGTGCTGGACGCGCTGGGCGCGCACGACGGCGCCCTCCCCGCCCTGCCCGTCGCCGACACGCTCGCGCGCGACGAGGCTGGCGCGCTCGGCGCGACCGTGCCGCGGGCGGGGATGTCGCGCGTGCAGACGCCGCAAGGCTTCCGGCTCGACGCGATCCTGCGCGCGCACGCCGAGTGGCCGGCGGGCGAGGAAGCGACCGACGACGCGCAGATGGTGCGGCGGCTTGGCTTGGCGGTCGCGCTGGTGCAGGGCGACCCGGTGCTCGACAAGGTCACCCACCCCGCCGACTTCGCGCTGGCCGAGGCGCGCGCCGCGGGCCTATGGCGGACGCGCACCGCGACCGGGTTCGACGTCCACCGGCTCGAGACGGGCGAGGAGCTATGGCTCGGCGGCGTCCTGATCCCGCACGACAAGGGGCTGTCGGGTCATAGCGACGCCGACGTCGCGCTCCACGCGCTGACCGACGCGCTGCTCGGCACGATCGCCGCCGGCGACATCGGGACGCATTTCCCGCCCAGCGACCCGCAGTGGCGCGGGGCGGAGTCGGGCCGGTTCCTGAAGCACGCCGCGGAGCTGATCCGAGCGCGAGGCGGCGAGATCGACTTCGTGGACCTCACGATCATGTGCGAAGCGCCCAAGATCGGCCCGCATCGCGCGGCGATGACGGCGCGGATCGCCGAGCTGCTGGTGCTTTCCGCGGACCAGGTGAGCGTCAAGGCGACCACGACCGAGCGTCTGGGCTTCACCGGCCGCGGCGAGGGGATCGCCTGCCAGGCGGCGGCGACGGTCCGGGTGCCGGTCGCATGACGCGCCTTCGACCTACGCTCGCGGCGACGCTCCTGCTCGCCGGTCCCGCTCAGGCGCAGCAGCGCGCCTGTGTAACGACCGCCGAGGCCGAGGCGCTGACGCTGGTGGCCATGCCCCAGATTATTCGGGAGACCGGCCGCGTGTGCGCGACGCGGCTGCCGGCCGCCAGCCTGGTGCGGCGTCCGTCCGGGCCGTTCATCGCCAAATACGACGCCGCCGCGAACGCCGCCTGGCCGCAGGCGCGCGGGGCGTTGGGGAAGCTGGCGCTCGGGCTCGCCGACGCGCTGCTGGAGAGCGACTTCGCCCGACCGCTGCTCGTGTCGCTGATCGCGCCGCAGATCGTCGGGCGGATCACGCCGGAGGATTGCGGCGTCATCGACCGGCTGGTGACGCAGCTGGAGCCCCTGCCCGCGCGCAACACCGCCGCTGTCGTCGTGACGTCCTTGTCCTATCTAAAGGCGCGACGGGCCAAGGGCCAGCGGGTCGACGTCCCCGACCTGCCCCTCTGCCCGGCGGAGACGCGGTGATGACCGGAGCCGACGATACCACGCTGCCCCGCGACCTGATCGAGGCCGCCCAGCGCGTCGTCGCGGAGAACAGGGCGGCGGGACGGCGCGTCGCCGTCGCGGAGAGCTGCACGGGCGGGCTGGTGTCGGCTGCGCTGACGGAGATCGCCGGGTGCAGCGACGTGGTCGAGGCAGGCTACGTCACCTACTCCAACGAGGCGAAGATGGCGGCACTGGGCGTCAGCGGCGACCTGATCGACACCTTCGGCGCGGTGTCGATCGCGGTGGCGTGGAACATGGCGCAGGGCGCGCTGGAGCGTAGCGGGGCCGATGTCGCGGTGTCGGTGACGGGCGTCGCCGGACCGGGCGGCGGGACGCCCAAGAAGCCGGTCGGGACCGTGGTGTTCGCCCGGGCCGTCCGGGGCCAGGATCCCGGCGACGTCCATGCGATCCGGCGCGATTTCGGCGATCTTGGGCGCGGCGGCGTCCGCCGTCAGGCGGCGCTATGCGCGCTGGAGCTGCTGTTGCCGGACCCGCCGACCGACAAAGGAGCGTAGAGCTCCGCCGCGCGCGTCTCGAACGCGCCGATCATCCGGCGCAGCGCGGTGTCGAACACCTTGCCCGCGAGCTTCTCGAACACCCGGTTCCGAAACGCGAAGTCGACGGAGAAGTCGACGGCGCAGCCCGCCGGGTCGGGCCGGAACCGCCACTCGTTGCGCAGGTGCTTGAGAGGCCCTTCGACATAGTCGACCTGGATGGAGGCGGGGCGGCTCTTCTTCACACGGGATG
>DASVSW010000091.1:0-10738 GCA_036387895.1 Sphingomonas sp. | reverse complement strand
GCTCCGCGCGAAGGCCCGCGCGCTCGATCGCGCCGCGGAGCGTCCGCTTGGAGTAGCGGCGGTGGTGATGGTTCACCACGTCGTGCGCGGACCACATCCACTGGTGGGCGGGCACCGCGATCAGGATCCTGCCGCCGGGGCGCAGCAGCCCGGCCATCGCCCGCAGCGCGGCGACGTCGTCCTCGATATGCTCGACGACGTCGAGCACGGCGACGAGGTCGAACGCCTTGCGCTCGACGCCCGGCAGCTCGGGCAGCGGCGCGTCGCCGACCGCGCGGCCCAGCCGCTCGGCGGCGATCGCGCGGGCCGCCGGGTCGATCTCGATCGCGTCCACCCGGCCGAAACGGGCGAGCATGGGGAGGTTGTGGCCCGTGCCGCACCCGATCTCGAGGATGCGCGCGTCGGCGGGCAGGCCGCCGTAGCGGGCGAGGTAATCGTGCAGAACGTCGCGCCGCGCCCGGTACCACCAGTGGGTGGAGTCGTGCGCCGCCATGCGGTCGTAGACCACCCTATCCATGGTTGTCGGCCATCAGCGGAAAACCCAGTAGCGGTTGAGCGCGAAGGTGACGAGCGGCGTCACGAACAGCACGGGCACGAGCGGCCACCACCAAGGGCCGGCGAGCATCGCGTCGTCGGTCAGCACGAACACCCAGACGCTGTTCAGTACGTAGCTGACGAGGGAGACGGCGAAGAAGCGTGTGGTGGTCTGTCCCTTCGACTGTCCATGGCCGCGGAAGCTCCAGCGGCTGTGGAGGACGTAGCCCGAGGTCATCGCGGCGAGGTAGCCGAGGAAGTTCGCCACCTGCTCCGACGTCAGGCGCAAGGCGGCGAGCGGCGAGTAGACCAGGGTGTAGATCACGGTCACCAGCAGCCCCGCGACGACGAAGCGGACGAACTGCCCCATCGCCGGCGAGCGCCGCGCTTCCTTCCACCGAGCGGATAACGTCGTCAAAACTTGGCCCTGGCCCCTGCCCGCTATAGAGCGGCGCGTCATATTGCGGGTGGGCACGTGAGGGAAGCGACTTCGAGCGGCGGCGGCGCCGCGGGGAAAGGCGGCGGGTTCGCCGATCGGCTGAGCCGCAACTGGCGGACGCTGACGCTGGTCGCCTGGTTCTTCCTGGCGCTGTGGCAGCTCTACGAGCGCGCGGTGAACATCCGATTCCTGTCGCTGGGGGACACGGACGACAACCTCCGGCTGGCGCAGGTCCGCGACTGGCTGGGCGGCCAGGGTTGGTACGACCTGCGCCAGTACCGGCTGAACCCGCCCGCGGGGTTCGACATCCATTGGAGCCGCGTCGTCGACCTGCCGCTGGCGGGGCTGATCCTGCTCTTCCGCCTGTTCACCACCGACCAATGGGCGGAGCGGCTGGCCGCCGCGATCGCGCCGCTCCTGCCGCTGTCGGTCGTCATGCTGGGGCTGGCGGCGACCGCGCGGCGGCTGATCGCGCGCGACGCCTGGATCATGGCGCTCGTGCTGGTGCCGGGCGCCACGGCGACGATGCTGCAGTTCGTGCCGCTGCGCATCGACCATCATGGGTGGCAGCTCGCCTGTCTGGCGGTGACGGTGGCGGGACTGTGCGACCCGGCGCGGGCGCGGGGCGGGCTGCTCGTGGGCTTCGCCAGCGCGCTATCCCTGTCGATCGGGCTCGAGATGCTGCCCTATGTCGGCATGGCGGGCGCGATCATCGCGCTGCGATGGGTGTGGGACCGCGACGAGGCCGAGCGGCTGCAGGTCTACGCGCTCGCGCTGGGCGGGGGGACGGCGATCGGCTTCGCGCTGTTCGCGTCGGAGGCGAACCGGGTCGCGCGGTGCGACGCGCTGACGCCCGTGTGGCTCAGCGTCGCGGTGGCGGGGTCGGCGCTGCTGTTCCTGCTCGCGCGGCTGGCGCCCGCGTCGCGAGGCGCGCGATTGGCGCTGGCGGTCGCGGCGGGGGCCGCCATCGCGGTCGGCTTCGCGCTGGTCTTCCCGCAGTGCCTGGGCCGGCCGGAGCAGGTGTCCGACGAGCTGGCGCGCGCGTGGCTGGACAACGTCCGCGAGGCGAAGCCCGTCTACCGCCACCCGTTCCGCGTCGCCTTCCCCATCGTGACGCTGCCGATCATCGGGCTGATCGGCGCGCTGGTCGCGGCGTGGCGCGCGCGGGGGAGCGAGGGGGCGGTCGGCCAGAAAACGATAGGCTGGGCGGCGGTGGCGCTGTTCACCGCCTTCGCGTGCCTGATGCTGCTGTGGCAGGCGCGGGCCGGACCGGCGGCGCAGCTCCTGAGCATCCCCGGGGCGGCCGCGCTCGCCTGGATCGCGCTGCCCTGGTTCCGGCGCCACCCGCTGCTGCCGGTGCGCGTGTTCGGGACGGTGGGCGCGTTCCTGGTCATATCGGGGCTGTTCGCGGGGCTGGTGGTTCGGAACCTCAAGATCGACCCACCGACGAAGCAGACCCGCATCGTCAACCGCGCGAACGGACGGTGCAACGCCCTGCCCAACCTTTCCGCGCTCAACCGCTATCCGGCGCAGACGGTGTTCACCTTCAACGACCTCGGCCCCCGGCTGATCGCGACGACGCACCATCGCGCGATCAGCGGGCCGTACCACCGCAACGGCGACGCGATCCTCGACGTGCAGCGCGCCTTCGGCCGCTCGCCTGCGCAAGCGCGCGCGATCATGCGGCGGCATGGTGCGACCCTGCTGCTGGTGTGCCCGGACTTCGCCGAGTCGACGGTGTACCGGGCGCGGAGCAAGGGCGGCTTCTACGACCGGCTGGCGCGCGGCGAGCGGTTCGCGTGGCTCACCCCGGTGGCGCTGCCCGCGCGGTCGCCGTTCCGGCTGTTCCGGATCGGCTGACCCCGTCGTCACCCCGGACCTCGATCCCGCTTTCTTCCGCCGGAGAAGAAGCGGGACCCCGGCTCAAGGCCGGGGTGACGGAAATGAGCTGCGGCGGCGCGCCCTCACCGCAGGCCGACCTGCAATCCGTCGATGACGAACTGGACCGCCAGAGCCGCGAGGAGGACGCCGAGGAGGCGGGTGATGACGGCCTCGATGCGCTGGCCCAGAAAGCGCATGATCGGCCCGGCGGCGAGGAGCGCCGCGAGCGTGAGGAGGAGGATCGTCGCCAGCGCGCCTAGGATCACGAGCGAGCTGGTCAGCCCCTCGTTGCGCGCCATGAGCAGCATGACGCTGGCGATCGAGCCGGGGCCGGCGATCATCGGCATGGCCATGGGGAAGACCGAGACGTCCTCCGCCTCGCCGCGCGCGACCACTTCGGCCGCGCGGTCCTCGCGGCGTTCGGTGCGCTTCTCGAACACCATCTCCAGCGCGATCAGGAACAGCATGATCCCGCCCGCGATGCGGAAGGAAGCGAGCTCGATGCCGAGGCCCCGGAGCAGGTCCTCGCCGAACAGCGCGAACAGGAGGAGGATGCCCGCCGCGTAGACGACCGCGCGCACCGCCATGGCGCGGCGGTGCTGGGCGGACGCGCCCGCCGTCAGCCCGGCGTAGATGGGCGCGCAGCCCGGCGGGTCGATCACCACGAAGAAGGTGATCAGCGAGGAGACGAAGAGCTCGATCACGGGGTGGGCGCGGCGGCGGGCTTGCACGGCGGGGCGGCGATGCGGTCGTCGATCACCGGCTCCAGCGACGACCCGTTCCATAGATGGACGGAGAAGGTTCGGGCGCCCGAGCCGGACACATGCCAGTGATAAGCGAGCGTGCCGTCCGGCGATATGATGGTGGCGCTCGGCCCTTCGCGGTAGCCGATCTCGACCGGCGGGACGGGCTTGCCGGCGCATGACGCCCGGCGCACGACCGGTGCGGCGTCCCAGGCGAACTTCGGCTCTTTGGTCGCGTCGCCGCCGTCGACCGTCCACTTCCAGCCGCCTTCCGGCTGCTTCGCCCAGATCGTGGAGAAATAGCCGTGTCCGCCCGCGCGCCAGGGGCCGGTGTTCGCGGCCATCCTCCCGTCGCACGAGACGAAGCTGCGTGCCGGCTTCCATTCCACCGAGCGGGGCGGGTCGGCTCGGTCGCGCAGGAAATCGTGCGCCTTCACCGGCTGGGGGTCGAACATGGTCGCGTCGGCGGTCGACCATTTGCGGAACGCCGTCCACTGGCCTCGCGCCTGCGCGTCGGCGGCGAAGGCGCGCTCGGCGTCGACGGCGCTCGCCTGGGCGAGGAGCAGCGCCAGGATCATATGGCCTCCAGCTCCACGCCCTCGCGCCGCGCGGCGGAGACGAGGGCGTTGCGCAGCAGGCAGGCGATCGTCATCGGCCCCACGCCGCCCGGCACGGGGGTGATCGCGCCCGCTACTTCCCGCGCCGCGTCGAAATCGACGTCGCCGACCAGCTTGCCGTCGGCGGTGCGGTTGATGCCGACGTCGATGACGGTCGCGCCCGGCTTGATCCAGTCGCGGCCGATCATCTTCGGCCGCCCGACCGCCGCGACGACGATGTCGGCCGCGCGCACCTTGTCGGCGAGGTCGCGGGTGCGGCTGTGCGCGACCGTGACCGTGCAGCTGTCGCCGAGAAGCAGCTGCGCCATCGGCTTGCCGACGATGTTCGACCGGCCGACCACGATCGCGTCGAGGCCCGACAGGCCGCCGCGCGCCTCGCGCGCGAGGAGGAGGCAGCCATAGGGCGTGCAGGGGACGAAGCCGGGGAGCCCCGTCGCCAGGCGCCCGGCGTTGACGGGGTGGAAGCCGTCCACGTCCTTGTCGGGGTCGATCCGCTCGATCACGCGCGCCTCGTCGATCTGGGGCGGGAGCGGCAGCTGGACGAGGATGCCATCGACGCAGGGGTCGGCGTTGAGCCGGTCGACGAGCGCCAGGAGGTCGGCCTCCGACGTGTCGGCGGGGAGGCGGTGCTCGAAGCCCTGCATCCCGGCCTCGGCGGTCGCGCGGCCCTTGGAGCGGACGTAGACGGAGGAGGCCGGGTCCTCGCCGACGAGCACCACCGCGAGGCCGGGCGCGCGGCCGGCGGCGTCGCGGAGGCGCACCACCCGCTCCGCGACGTCGGCGCGCAACCGCGCCGCGCGCGCCTTCCCGTCGATGATCGCGGCGGTCATCGGGTCAGTAGGGGCTAGGGCTGGCGGGGCCGGCGATCGAGCCGGCGATGGCCGGCAGGATGAAGGATTGCAGGATGGTGATGAGGATCAGCACGACGAAAGGCGACCAGTCGATCCCGCCGCCGGACGGGAGGATGCGGCGGAACGGCCGGTAGAGCGGCTCGGTGATCTGATCGAGCCCGGTGTGGAGCGACCGCACGAAATTGTTGTGCGTGTTGATCACGTTGAACGCGATCAGGATCGACAGGATCGCCTGGATGATGATGATCCAGCGCGCGATCGTCAGCAGGTAATCGATGATTCCGAGGATGGTGGGCGCGAGCAAGGGGTCGTCTCCGTAACGGTCCGGTGTTCTATAGGGATCGTACGGTTCGAGTCCTAGCCCCGCCGGACCAGCGTCCCCGCCCCCCGCCGCGTGAAGATCTCGAGCAGCATGCCGTGGGGCACGCGGCCGTCCAGGATGACGGCGGCGTCGACGCCCGCCTCGACGGCGGAGACGCAGGTGTCGATCTTGGGGATCATCCCGCCGGAGATGGTGCCGTCGGCGCGCAAGGCCGCGATGGCGGCGGGGTCGAGGTCGGTCAGGAGCGCGCCCTGTTTGTCGAGCACGCCCGCCACGTCCGTCAGGAGGAAGAAGCGCGCGGCGCCCAGCGCCGAGGCGATCGCGCCCGCCATGGTGTCGGCGTTGATGTTGAGCGTCTCGCCGTCCGGCCCCGCCGCGATCGGGGCGACGACGGGGATGATGCCGTCGCCGAGCAGCGAGTCGATGATGCGCCGGTCGACGGCCGCGGGCTCGCCGACGAAGCCGAGGTCGACATGGCGCTCGACGCCCTGATGCGGGTCCGCGCCGCGGTCGCCGACGCGGGTCGCGACGACCAGGCTCGCGTCCTTGCCCGAGATGCCGACCGCGCGCCCCCCGGCGCGGCCGATCCAGCCGACGATCTCCTTGTTGATCGAACCCGCCAGGACCATTTCGGCGATCTGCGCCGTCTCCGCGTCGGTGACGCGAAGTCCGCCGACGAAGCGGGATTCGACGCCCAGCCGCTTCAGCATCGACCCGATTTGCGGACCGCCGCCATGCACCACGACGGGGCGGATGCCGACCTGTTGCAGGAGGACCATGTCCTCCGCGAAGTCGCGCTGGCGCTCGGGATCGCCCATGGCGTGGCCGCCGTACTTCACGACGAAGATCGCGCCGGCGTAGCGCTGGAGATAGGGCAGCGCCTCGGTCAGCGTCTCCGCCTTGGCGAGGAGGGCCGGATCGGGGGAATGGTCGGTCATGGGGCGGCGCCTTAGGGCGCTAGCCGGTCGATGCAAACTTCCGTTCGCCCTGAGCTTGTCGAAGGGCCGCTCTCTCCCTTACGCTCGCGGAACGATGGCGTTCTGGGTGTACATGCTCCATTGCCGCGGCGGGAAGTTCTACGTCGGCCACACCGATGACCTGGAGCGCCGGATGGGTCAGCATCAGAGCGGTGCGATCCCGGGCTTCACGCGCGATCACCTGCCCGTCACGCTCGTCTGGTGTCAGGATCTACCCTCACGATACGAGGCGATCGCGGCGGAGCGGCAGATCAAGGGTTGGAGCCGTGCGAAGAAGATGGCGCTGATCAGAGGCGATTGGGCCATGATCTCGGCGTTGGCCAAGGGGAAGAACGGCCCCCTTCGGCTGGCCGGCACGGCCGGCCGCTCAGGGCAGGCTTCGACTAGCTCAGGGCGAACGGAGGGAGGAAACCCTACTCCGTTCGACCGTCCATCCGGCAGCCCTTGATCGCCTCCGGCTCGGGGCGCGGGCCTTTGGCGCGGAACATCGCCAGGTAGCCGCCGGCGCGGGGCATCTCCATGAAGCCGGCCTGCTCGTAGCCGACCGCGGCGAACTCGCATCGGAGGAGCGTCGGCGGCGTGCCGTGGTTCTGCGTCGGGCGGTCGGCGTCGACGACGACGACGAGGCCGTCGGGCTTGAGCGAGGGCCGCAGCCGCCACAGGAACTCGTAGGGCTGCGCGATCTCGTGGTACATGTGGACCATCATCACGCGGTCGAAGCTGTTCGCGGGCAGGCGCGGGTCCTCCGGCGTGCCGAGCCGGACGAAGACGTTGCGCAGGCGCTCGCGCGCGACGCGGGCGGCGAGCTGGTCGCGGACCTCGGGCACGATGTCCTCGGCGACGACGCGTCCCGTCGGGCCGACGACGCGCGACAGGCGCGTGGTGTAATAGCCCTCGCCCGCTCCGATGTCGGCCACCGTCATGCCGGGGCGGATGTCCGCCATGGTCATGACGCGCCCGGCCTCGTCCACCCGGTCGCGCGCCTCCTCGGTCGACCAGCGCGACGACACGATGGAGGCGACGGGGCGGTCGGCGGCGGGGAACGGCCCGGCTTCGCGCGCTTCCTTGGCGATCAGCGGTTTCGAGCCGTCGCAGGCGGCGAGGAGGAACAGCAGCGCGCCCCCCGCGGTCCCGATCCGCGCCACCCCGGCGACTGCCGGGCGCCAGAGTCGGCGCGAGGCCGCTCGGGCGAGGGTCCGCGCGCGTCGCCCCTGGGCCCCGGCCTTCGCCGGGGTGGAGCGGAAGGAGGGCGGGAACGCGGCCACCTTAGTCCACATCCTCCACCTGGACCTTCTCGCCGGTCACGCGCTGCGACAGGGCGGCGGCCATGAAGTCGTCGAGGTCGCCGTCGAGCACGTCGCCGGGGCTGGTCGAGGTGACGCCCGTGCGAAGGTCCTTCACCATCTGGTACGGCTGGAGGACGTAGGAGCGGATCTGGTGGCCCCAGCCGATGTCGGTCTTGCTGGCGTTCTCGGCGTTCGCCGCCTGCTCGCGGATCGACAGCTCGCGTTCGTAGAGGCGCGCGCGGAGCTGGTTATAGGCTTCCGCCTTGTTCTTGTGCTGCGAACGCTGGTTCTGGCATTGGACGACGATGCCGGTGGGGATGTGCGTGATGCGCACCGCGGAATCGGTCGTGTTGATGTGCTGCCCGCCCGCGCCCGACGCGCGGAAGGTGTCGATGCGCAGGTCGCTCTCGTTGTATTCGACCTGGATGTCGTCGTCGACGACGGGGTAGACCCAGACGGACGCAAAGGAGGTGTGCCGCCGCGCCGCGCTGTCGTAGGGGCTGATGCGGACGAGGCGGTGGACGCCGCTCTCCGTCTTGGCGTAGCCATAGGCGTTCTCGCCCTTGAGCAGCAGCGTCGCGGATTTGATGCCGGCCTGCTCGCCCGAATGCTGGTCGATCAGCTCGACCTTCAGGCCGTGGCGCTCGGCCCAGCGGCTGTACATGCGCTGGAGCATGCCCGCCCAGTCCTGGCTTTCGGTGCCGCCGGCGCCGGCGTTGACCTCGATATAGGTGTCGTTGGCGTCGGCCTCGCCCGCGAGCAGCGCCTTCACCTTGTCGCGCCGGGCGCGCGCCGACAGGTCGGCGAGCGAGGCCACCGCCTCGTCGACCATGGCGTCGTCGCCCTCTGCCTCCGCCATGCCGATCAGCTCGACGGTATCGTTCAACTCGCTCTCGATCGCGCGGGTGGCCCCGATCGCCTCGTCGAGGCGGCGGCGCTCGCGCATCACCTCTTGGGCGGCCTTGGGGTCGTTCCACAGCGCCTGGTCCTCGACGCGCGCGTTGAGCTCGTCGAGGCGCCGGAGCGCGCGGTCCCAGTCGAGGAACCGGCGCAGCAGCGCCAGCGCGTCGTTGATCTCGTCTACGTAAGCCTGCGCTTCGGCGCGCATGATCTCTTCTCGCTCTTCAGGTCGTCATCCCGGCGGGCGCCGGGATCGTCTGGTCCGGACCGGGTGCGTTCCCGGCCAGCGACCCCGGCTTCCGCCGGGGTGACGAGTGCATGTAGGATGCGGCGCTAGTAGATTCCGCCCCGTTCCTGCAAGAACTCGCTGTCGTCCGCCCGCTCCGCCCGGCGGCGGGCCGAGCCGGCGGCGCTCGCCGTCGGCCGCGCCGTAGGGGCGGCGGCCGGGCCTCTGCGGCGAGGCGCGCGGCGGGCTTCGGCCTGCGGCTTAAAGGCTTCCCAGATCACGGCGGGCTTGGGCTCGGTCAGGCTGGGCCAGCCGCCGCTGACCGGGCGGCCCGACGCGCGGTCGACGCGCACCCAGCGAAGCCCCGCGGGCGCGCGGAAGGGCATGGGCTCCAGCCCCTCATAGGCCTTGACCGCGAACTGCTTGAAGATGGGCGCCGCGAAGGTGCCGCCCTGCACTCCCCCTAAGTTCCGCGGCTGGTCGTAGCCGACGTAGAGCCCCGCCACGAACTGCGGCGTGCCGCCGATGAACCACACGTCGGTGGGGCCGGAGGTCGTGCCCGTCTTGCCGAAGATCGGGCGCTTCAGGTCGCGCAGCGTCGTGGCGGTGCCGCGCTGGATCACGCCCTCGGTGATGTGGACCATCTGGAACGCGGTCTGGGCGTCGATGACCTGCTTCATCCGCGACGGCGGGCGGGGCATCGCCTTCCCGTTCCAGTCGCGGGCGTTGCAGCCCTCGCAAGGGCGCCACTGCTCGGGGAAGACGACCTTGCCGCGCCGGTCCTGGACGAAGTCGATCACGGTGGGGGCGCCGCCCCGGCCGTGGTTGGCGAGGATCGAATAGGCGTTGACCATGCGCGCGACCGTGGTCTCGCCCGCGCCCAGCGACATGGACAGGAAGGGCGCGTAAGTGCCGAGCCCCATGCGCTTCATGACGTCGACGACGTGCGTCATCCCCGTCTGCGCGGCGGTGCGCACCGTCATGAGGTTGCGCGACTGCTCGATGCCCCAGCGCATGGTGTGCGGGCCGGAGCCGCCGCCGTCGAAGTTGCGGAAGCACTTCTGCCCGAGCCGCGCGCCCTGGTAGACGCAGAACGGGCCGTCGACGATGATCGAGGCGGGCGTCATGCCGCGCATCAGGGCGGCCGAGTAGACGATCGGCTTGATCGTCGAGCCGGGCTGGCGGAGCGCCTGGGTCGCGCGGTTGAAGGACTGGATGCGGTTGTCGAAGCCGCCCTGCATCGCGAGGATGCGGCCGGTCGACGGCTCCTCGACCACCATGCCGCCCGACACCTTGGGCACGGAGCGGAGCGAGAAGTCGGACCCTTCGGGCGCCACCGCGATGATGTCGCCGGGCCGGATCGCCGCGAAGGCGGTGCCGCCCTGCCCGACCGGCGGCATGGAGGCGGCGTAGGCGGGCAACCGCCCCTCGCGCCCGTCCGCGAAACCGATGCGCCAGGCGCCGCCGACCCGCTCGATCGCGACGGCGGCGCGCCAGTCGCGATGGTCGAGCGCGATGTTGGTGTCGGCCAGCGGGCGCTGCCAATCGTCGGGCGTGACCTCGACCTGCTTGATCGGGCCGGACCAGCCGCGCCCGCGCGCGTAACGGAGGAGGCCGTCGCGCAACGCCTCCTGCGCGTAGACCTGGAGCTTGGGGTCGAGCGAGGTGCGGACCCACAGCCCGCCCGAATAGACGGAGTAGGGCCCGTCCTTCTGGTTCTCGCCGAACTCGGCGATCAGCTGGCGGCGGACCTCCTCGACGAAATAGCCGCCGACGCGGTCGTTCTCCGGCGGGCGGACCGCGATGAGGCCGAGCGGCCGGGCCTTGGCGTCGGCGACCTGCGCGGGCGTCGCGAGGCCGTTCTTCGCCATTTCGGAGAGGACCCAGTTGCGGCGGTCGATCGCGCGGTCGTAGTTCTTGGCGCGGCCGTAGGTCTCGGGCGCCTTGGGCAGGATGGAGAGG
>DASVSW010000090.1:0-8306 GCA_036387895.1 Sphingomonas sp. | reverse complement strand
CCCGCGGTTCCCGGCCCGCCCGGGCGCGCCGCCTCGCGCATGTGCCGGCCGGCGGCGTCCATCCAGTCGGAAACCGGGTTCGCCTGAGCGGTCGAGGCGAGAAGCGCCGTCGCGGCGACGGCGATGCGGCCGAGCGTCGTCATGGAACGGCAGCGTAACGGCGATCCTGGGCGGCTACAAGGGGCCGGATCGGACCGTCCACGGTTGCGGGGTGCACGTCCGTGTGTTATGCAACCAGCACACAAGAGGGAGGATCGTCATGCGTGCGTTGGTTCTGGTGGCCATGGCCTTGCCGCTCATCGCCTGTTCCGCCGTCTCCGCCGAGTCGGGCGAGACCGTGGAGGCGCGGGGGACGGGGCCGTCGCGCGACTTCGCGGTGTCCGGCTTCAGCAGCGTCGAGCTGCGCGGGAGCGACGACATCGAGGTGCGCGTCGGATCGGGCTTCTCCGTCCGCGCGCAGGGGCCGTCGGCCGAGCTCGACAAGCTGGAGATCCTGCGCGACGGCGACGCGCTGGTGGTGCGGCGCAAGCGCTCGAACTCGTGGGGCTGGAGCAAGTCGGAAGGCGTGAAGGTGTTCGTGACCATGCCGCGCATCGCGGGCGCGTCCGTCGCCGGGTCGGGGAACATGGCGGTCGACCGCGTCGAGGGCGACCGCTTCGCCGGGTCGATCGCGGGATCGGGCAACCTGTCGGTGAGCGCGATGCGCGTCGACGAGGCCGACCTGTCGATCGCGGGGTCGGGCGACCTGGTGGGCGCGGGCTCCGCCCGCCGGCTCGAGATGAGCATCGCGGGTTCGGGCGACATCGACGCGCGGCAGCTCACCGCTTCGGAGGCTGAGATCTCGATCGCGGGGTCCGGAAACGCGCGCGCGGTCGTCAACGGGCCGGCCAAGGTCAGCACGGTGGGGTCGGGCGACGTCGAGCTGGGCGGCAACCCGCGCTGCACGACGTCGGTGAGAGGCTCGGGCGAGGTCCGCTGCGTCTGATTGACGGGACGGGGGCGGGGGTGCGAGCGTGCCCGGCATGATCCGACACGCCCTCACGCGCTCCGCCCTCCCGCTGCTCGCCCTGCTCACCGTTCCGGCCGCCGCCGCCGACAAGGACGTCGGGATCGGCAGCTTCGAGCGCGTCCGCATCACCGGGCCGTTCGACGTGAGCTTCGCGCCCGGATCGCCTCGCGCCCGCGTGTCGGGCGACGCCCGCGCTATCGAGCGGATGGTGGTGCGCGTCGAGGGCGCGACGCTGATCGTCCGCATGAACGGCCAGGACTGGGGCGAGCAGCGCCGCGTGGCGCCCACCGCGCCGATCAGCGTGGCGCTGTCCGCGCCGTCCTTGTCGGCGGCGGCCGTGTTCGCGGGCGGGCGGCTCCGCGCCACGCGGATGAAAGGGCCGCGCGTCGAGCTGTCGATCAGCGGGTCGGGGGAGGTCGCCGTCGAGGACGTCGCCGCCGATCGGCTGGACGCGACGCTGGTGGGGGCGGGATCGATGACGCTGGCGGGTCGCGCCGGGCGGACGCGGCTCGTGACCAACGGCGCTGGCCGGATCGACGCGGAGCGGCTGCTGGCGGACGACCTCGTCGTCCTGCTCGACGGCCCCGGCGAGACCAAGGCCGCCGCGCGCTACAACGCGCAGGTGACGAACACCGGGCTGGGGCAGGTGACGGTGGCGGGCTCGGCGAAATGCGTGGTCGCGTCGCGCGGCGGCGGCCCTGTCCGGTGCGGAGCCTCGCGCTAGAGCAGCGCCAGCTCCGCCAGCCGCCCGACCAGCACGGGCGGCAGCATCGCCACGCCCGTGTCGTCGCCCGCCAGGTCGATCGGCGCGTCCGCGTGCTCGAGGTAGCGCCAGCCTTGGTGCGCGCGCTTGGGCCGGGCGTGGATCAGGACCACCTGCGGCTCGAGATGGATGGCGCAGCGGCCGCCGTCGGCCTCGCCGAAGCGCGCGATGGGCGAGCGGGCGACGAGCTGGTGCTTGACGATCCAGTAGAGCGAGCCCTGGCCCGCCACCTCCTCGTGACGCTTCGGCAGGTAGCGCGTCGTGAGAAACGCCTGGCCGATCGCCGCGCGGTCCGCCCAGCGCTTGGCGAGCTGCTCGACGGAGGTGACGCCGAACGCGACCTTGGTCAGATGTAGGGGCATCTCAACGACTTGGGTGCGAAGCCACCGCCCTGCAAGCCGCTCAGGCTCCCAGCCCCGCCGCCGTCGCCAGCCCCAGGAACACGAGGAACCCCATCGAGTCGGTGACCATGGTGACGAAGATGGACGACGCCACCGCCGGGTCCGCGCCCGCGCGTTCGAGGGCGAGGGGCACGACGACGCCCGCCAGCCCTGCGATGACGATGTTGGTCATCATCGCGGCCGCGATCACGCCGCCCAGCTCCGGATTGCGGAAGAACAAGGTCACCGCCACGCCGATCACGATCGCGATCGTGCCGCCGTTCAACAGCGCGACCCGGAACTCGCGCCCCACGGCGCGGAGCGTGTTCGAGCGCGTCAGCTGGTTCGTCGCCAGCGCGCGCACCGTCACCGCCAGCGTCTGGGTGCCCGCGTTGCCGCCCACGCCCGCCACGATCGGCATCAGGGCCGCTAGCAGCGCCAGCCGCGCGATCGAGTCCTCGAAGGCGGCGACGATCGAGCTCGCGACCAGCGCGGTGACCAGGTTGGACAGGAGCCAGCGGACGCGCGCGCGGTAGCTGTCGATCACGGGCTCGTTGATGTCGCCCTCGCCGACGCCCGACAGCAGCAGCGCGTCCTCCGACGCCTCCTCCTGGATGATGTGGACGATGTCGTCGACGGTGATCATGCCGACCAGCCGCCCGGCCCCGTCGACCACGGCCGCCGAGATCAGCGCGTATTTCTGGAAGCGGAGCGCCACCTCCTCCTGGTCCATGTCGACCGGGATCAGCGTCTGCTCGCGCGTCATCACGTCGCCGACGCCCACCTCGCGCGGCGTCCGGAGCACCCAGGACAGCTTGCACGTGCCGATCGGCTTGTGCGCCGGATCGACGACGTAGATCTCCCAGAAATCGGTGGTGAGCTCGTCGTGCGCGCGCAGGAAGTCGAGCACGTCGCCCACCGTCCAGTGCTCGGGCACCGCGATCAGCTCGCGCTGCATCAGGCGGCCGGCGGACTCCTCCGGGTAGGACAGCGCCTCCTCGATCGCGGCGCGGTCGTCGGGCTCCATGGCGCGCAGGACCTCGCGCTGGTCCTCCGGCTCCATGTCCTCGAGGATCGCGACCGCGTCGTCGGTGTCGAGGTCGGACGCGATGTCCGCCACCTGGGCGGGCGACAGCTCGTCGATCAGGTCGTCGCGGACCCAGTCGTTCATCTCGGCGAAGACGTCGCCGTCGAGGAGGTCGGCCAGCGCCCGCGCCAACCCCCGGCGCTCGTCGGCGGGGGCGAGCTCGAACAGGTCGGCGATGTCGGCGGGGTGGAGCGGCTCGACGAGCGCGCGCGCGCCGTCCAGGTCGCCGGCGTCGACCGCCGCCAGCACCCGGTCGACGAACTCGGGGCGCAGCCGGTCGTCCTCGTCCAGCCGATCCGCGCCGTCGTCGGCCCTGGGCGGGTTTCTGGTGTCGCTCATCGTCCGCCTCCCTCCCGCCGGTCCGCCCGCTGCCTAGAGCCGCCGATCGGCATTTGCCAGCCGGGGCGGGCGATCCTAGATGCGCGCCCTTCAACGCAGGAGCATCTTCATGGCCGACCAGTTCTCGACCCTCACCCTGACGCTGGATAGCGGCGACGTCGTGATCCGGCTGCGCCCCGACCTCGCGCCCGGCCATGTCCAGCGCATCGGCGAGTTGGCGAACGAAGGCTTCTACGACGGCGTCCCGTTCCACCGCGTCATCCCCGGCTTCATGGCGCAGGGCGGCGACGGCGGCCGCGGCGACGGGACCGGCGGGTCGAGCAAGCCGAACCTGAAGGCCGAGTTCTCGAAGGAGCCGCACGTGCGCGGCGTCTGCTCGATGGCGCGGACCAGCGACCCGAACTCGGCCAATTCGCAGTTCTTCATCGTGTTCGACGACGCGCGCTTTCTCGACAACCAGTACACCGTCTGGGGCCAGGTCGAGAGCGGCATGGAGCTGATCGACGCGCTCCCCACCGGCGAGCCGCCGCGCCAGCCGGGCAAGATCGTCAGCGCGCGGGCGGTGTAATTTCTACCCCAATCCTCCCCGAACTCGTTCGGGGAGGGGGACCAGCGAAGCTGGTGGAGGGGTCGCCGTCGCAGACGGCGGTGCTGCGACTTGCCCCTCCACCACGCCCTGCGGGCGCGGTCCCCCTCCCCGAGACAAGCTCGGGGAGGATGAGGTCGGCCGCAACGCCTCTCCTTCTCGCTCGTTCACCGGGCGAAGAGGAGAGCTTATGGGTTGGTCGTTCCCCATCGGGTCGGTGAAGGGCACCGTGATCAGGGTGCACCTGACCTTCCTCCTGCTGCTCGGCTTCATCGGCTTCGCCAATTACGCGCGGGGCGGTGGGCAAGCGGCGGTGGGGAGCCTCGCCTACATCCTGCTCCTGTTCCTGTGCGTGCTGCTTCACGAGTTCGGCCACGTCTTCGCGGCGCGGCGCTACGGCGTGCAGACGCCCGACGTGACGCTGCTGCCGATCGGCGGCGTCGCCCGGCTGGAGCGCATCCCGGAGAAGCCGTCGGAGGAGCTGGTCGTGGCGCTGGCCGGGCCGGCGGTGAACGTGGTCATCGCGATCGTCCTGTTCCTGGCGCTGGGCGGGTCCGTCGGGCCGGAGTTCGAACTCACGAACGCGCGCGGCGGGCTCGTCGAGCGGCTGCTCGCGGCCAACATCTTCCTGGTGCTGTTCAACCTCATCCCCGCCTTCCCGATGGACGGCGGGCGCGTGCTGCGCGCGCTGCTCGCGGCGCGGATGGGCTATGCGCGGGGCACCCGCATCGCGGCGGCGGTGGGCCAGTTCGTCGCCTTCCTGCTCGGGATCTTCGGGCTGTTCAGCGGCAACCCCTTGCTCGTCTTCGTGGCGCTGTTCGTCTATCTGGGCGCCGCCGGCGAGGCGGCGGCCGTCCAGACGCGCGAGGCGGGGCGCGGCATGATCGCGGCGGACGCGATGGTGACGCGGTTCGACACGTTGCGCGAGGGCGACAGCATCGCGACGGCCGCCGACGCGCTGATCCGCACCACCCAGCACGAGTTCCCGGTCGTCGACGGCGAGGGCCGGATGGCCGGGCTCCTGACGCGCGACTGCATGATCAAGGCCCTGCGCCAGAAGGGGCCGGACGCGCTGGTCGGCGACGCGATGCGCCGCGACCTGCCGGTCGTCCACTGCCGCGACGGGCTGGAACGCGCGATCCGGCTGATGGAGGCGGGGCGGCTGCCTGCGGTCGGCGTGGTCGGCGCGGCGGGCGAGCTCGTCGGCTACATCACCCCGGAGAACCTATCGGAGCTGATGATGGTCGAACCCGCGCGACGGCCGAAACGGTCGGCGCTCAACCCCTGGCGGGTGGAGCGGGCGACCTGAGCGGCTCGCCCTCTCCCAACGTCCGGATCAGCCAGTCGTGGAACAGCTTGACCGGGCGCGTCCTGAGCGCGCGGGGGCGGCAGACGAACCAGTAGCTGTAGGGGCTCTCCACGGCGATGTCGAAGAGGCGGACGAGGCGCGGGTCGTGCGCGTCGTGGAGGTGGCTCTCGTGCATGAAGGCGACGCCCAAGCCCTGCGCCGCGGCCTCGAGCATTAGCGCGCCCGAGTCGAAATGATCCACCGCCAGCGGCTCGACGCCCTCCACGCCGGCGGCGGCGCGCCAGGCGGCGAACGTGTCGGGCATGTCGCGGTGGACGAGCGCGGTCAGCCGCTGAAGGTCGCGCGGGCTCGTCACCGGGTCCGGCCCCTCGACCAGCGCGCGGGCGCCGATCACGAACACCCGGTTGCGGTCGAGTCGGTGCGCGTAGAGCAGCGGATCGATCTCGCGGGCGAGCGCGATCGCCGCGTCCAGCCCTTCGCCGAGCCGCGCGATGTTGTGGCCGGCCGTGTCGATGTCGAGGTGGAGCTCGGGATGCTCGCGCCGTAGCTCGCCGAGCCTTGGGAACAGCCGCTGCGACGCGAACAGCGGCAGGATGCCGAGGCGCAGGCGCAGGACTTCGGTCCCGCTGGTCATCGTCTCCACGGCGTCGGACAGCTGGTCGAGCGCGGGCGCGATCTGCTGGAGGAGGCGCTCGCCGTCGGCGTTGGGGATCGTCGCCTGGTGCCGCCGGTCGAACAGCGGCCGGCCGATGAAGCGCTCCAGCGTCTGGATGCGGCGCGACAGGGCCGGCGGCGACAGCGCCAGCTCGGTCGCGGCGGCCTTGACCGAGCCGAGGCGCGCGACGGCGACGAACGCCTCGATCGCGCCCAGCGGCGGCAGCCTGCGCATGGCTTCGTCCCTCCCCCGGCCCACGCCGACCCTATCGGGCATGAGCGGCGGTTGCACCCTCTGCAATCGTATTCATGCCTCTTCGCACTTGCAACATAAACCGCCGGGCCGCACATGCAGCAGGCCTTTCAGGCATCCTCTCCTAAAAACTCCATGGGCCGGCCGCTGCGAAGCGCCGGCCCTTTTTTCGTTTCGCTCGCGCAACCTCTCGCGACGCCGGAACCGGCTCCCTACTTCACGCGCTTCCCCGGACCACCTCAGGGCAGCGAGCGCGACCATGGCAGATCAGGAACCCAGGCGAATCCAAGTCGCGAACGCGCGTCCGGAGGACTCCGGACGCGGGCTGGCGCATGTGCCGCGCGCGCTGATGTCGGCCCTCGGGCTGGCCGAGGGCGACGTGATCGAGATCGTCGGCAAGAAGACCACGCCCGCGCGCGCCGTGTTCCCCTATCAGGAGGACGAGGGCCTCGACATCCTGCGCATCGACGGCCTCCAGCGCGCCAACGCCGGCGTCGGCTCGGGCGACTTCGTCGAGATCCGGAAAGTGGAGACCAAGCCCGCGACGCGCGTCGTCTTCGCGCCGGCGCAGCAGAACCTGCGGCTGCAGGGATCGACGCTGGCGCTGAAGCGCACCTTCTACGGCCGTCCGCTCGTCAGCGGCGATATCGTCGCGACCGCGGGTCATCAGCGCGTCGACAACATGAACCCGGCGGTCCGGTCCTTCATCAACCAGCCCGCCTACGCGCTCCAGGAGATCAGGCTGCTCGTCGTCTCGGCGACGCCCAAGGGCGTGGTGCACATCGACGAGAGCACCGAGGTCGAGCTTCGACCCGAATACGAAGAGCCGCAGGCGGCGCGGCGCGCGGACGTCACCTATGACGACATCGGCGGCATGGGGCCGACGATCGACCAGCTGCGCGAGATGGTCGAGCTGCCGCTCCGCTATCCCGAGCTGTTCCAGCGGCTGGGCGTCGACCCGCCCAAGGGCGTGCTGCTCCACGGGCCGCCCGGCACCGGCAAGACGCGCTTGGCGCGCGCGGTGGCGAACGAGTCGGACGCGCAGTTCTTCCTGATCAACGGGCCGGAGATCATGGGCTCCGCCTATGGCCAATCGGAAAGCCAGCTGCGCGAGGTGTTCGAGGAAGCGAACAAGAACGCGCCCTCCATCGTCTTCATCGACGAGATCGACTCGATCGCGCCCAAGCGCGGCCAGGTGTCGGGCGAGGCGGAGAAGCGGCTGGTGGCGCAGCTCCTGACGCTGATGGACGGCCTGGAGGCGCGGGCGAACCTCGTCGTCATCGCCGCTACCAACCGGCCGGAGGCGATCGACGAGGCGTTGCGCCGGCCCGGCCGGTTCGACCGCGAGATCGTGGTGGGCGTCCCCGACGAGCGCGGGCGGCGCGAGATCCTGGGCATCCACACGCGCGGCATGCCGCTCGACGGCGGCGTGGACCTCGCGGAGCTGGCGCGCACCACCTACGGCTTCGTCGGCGCGGACCTGGCGGCGCTGACCCGCGAGGCCGCGATCGACGCGGTCCGGCGGATCATGCCCAAGCTCAACCTCGAGGAGAAGACGGTCCCGCCGGAGGTGCTCGACCAGCTTTCGGTGACGCGCGACGATTTCCTGGAAGCGCTGAAGCGCGTCCAGCCGAGCGCGATGCGCGAGGTGATGGTCGAGGCCCCGCGCGTCCGCTGGGAGGATGTGGGCGGCCTCGACGAGGCGCAGATGCGGCTCAAGGAGGGCGTCGAGCTGCCGCTGAAGGACCCGGACGCGTTCCGCAGGCTCGGCATCCGGCCGGCCAAGGGCTTCCTGCTCTACGGCCCGCCGGGGACGGGCAAGACGCTGCTGGCCAAGGCGGTGGCGCGCGAGGCGGAGGCGAACTTCATCGCCACCAAATCGTCCGACCTCCTGTCCAAATGGTATGGCGAGTCCGAGCAGCAGAT
>DASVSW010000089.1:0-21513 GCA_036387895.1 Sphingomonas sp. | reverse complement strand
GTCCAGCGTGACCTGGAGGTTCTCGATCTCCGTGCGGAACGCGGCGGCGTTGAGCGTCAGCCCGCCGAACTGCGACTTCACGCCCAGCTCGTAGTTCCACAACGTCTCGTCGTCGTAGTTCTGGAAACCGCCGAACAGCGCCGCGTCGCCCGGCGAGCACAGCGGCAGGTTCAACGGGTCGTTGACGCCGCCCAGCCGGAAGCCCTTGGCGGCCTGCGCGTTGATCGTGACGTTGTCCGACGCCTCGAAGCTGGCGAGGAAGCGCGGGGTGAAGCCGTCCGACTTGGTCGTGTCCGTCCGGTTGTCGCCGTTGGCGAACAGCCCGCCGGACGTGAAGCTGCGCGTCTCCTCGAAATCGTAATAGCGCACGCCGCCGGTCAGCGTCAGCCGCCCGAGATCGTAGGACGCCTCGCCGAAGACCGCGAGCTGCTCGATGTCGTAGGGCAGGAAGGCGTTGTACGGCGAGTCCGGGCCGAACCCGTTCCGCAAGCTGGCCGAGGTGCCGGCCCCCAACACCGCGTCGGTCGCCGCGTCGTAGCCAGGCGTGGGCAGGATCTGCTGATAAGCACGGTCGATCTTGGTGTAGAAGCCGCCGACCAGCCATTGGAACGGCCCGGACCCGCTCGACTGGAGCCGCACCTCCTGCGTGAACGTCTCGAGGTCGGTCGTGTCGCGCAGGTTCGACGGCAGCAGCACCGCCGCCGCGGGAAAGCCCAGATCGACCGACACCGAGCCCGTCAGCGCGCTCGCGTCGCGCGACGCCAGGATCTTGCGGTCGATATAGGTGGTGACCGACGTCGCGGTGACGCCGCCGAGGTCCACCGTGCCCGTCAGGTCGGCGATGAACGTCTTGTCCCGGAACTTCTCGCGCAGCAGCAGATACTGTTCGCGTTCGTCGAACTCGACCTGCGGGCGTGTGGTCGTGAAGCGGTTGCCGAACAGGTTGAACTCGTCCTGCCGGTTGAACCCGTCGGCCGTGATCTCCTGGTACAGGATGCGCGGCGTGATGCTGACGGCGTCGGTCGGCTGCCACAGCAGCGCCACGCGCCCGCCGACGCGCTCGCCGGAGTTCACGTCCTCGTCACGGCCGCCGCCTTCGCGCAACGCGTCGACGAACCCGCCATAGCGCGTGAAGTAACCGACCGCGCGGATCGCCAGCGTCGGCGACAGCGGCAGGTTGACCGCGCCCTTGACGTGCCCGCCGACATCATCGCCGTCGACGAGGTTGAGGTTGCCCTCGACCGTCCCCTCGACGCGGTCGGTGCGCGGCTTGTTGGTGATGTAGCGGATGGTGCCGCCGACCGATCCCGAGCCGAACAGCGTCCCCTGCGGCCCGCGCAGCGTCTCGACGCGGTTCAGGTCGAACAGGTCGAGGTCGGGGGTGAACAGCGACAGGGAGATCGCGCTGTCGTCGAGGTAGACGCCGACCTGCTCCTTCACGCCCGGCTGGTCGCGGACCACCTGGCCCGCCGACACGCCCCGGATCGCGACCTGGCTCTGACCCGGCCCGAGATTCTGGATGGTGAGGCCGGCGACGTTGCGCGACAGGTCCTCCAGGGTGGTCGCGCCCGAGCGCTGGATGTCGGCCTCGGTCTGCGCGTTGATCGAGAAGGGGACGTCCTGCACGGTGGTGGCGCGCAGCGTCGCGGTCACCACGACCTCGTCGTTCTGCTCCGCGACCTCCGCCCCGCCGCCCGCGGCCCCGCCGCCGGCCGTCTGCGCCGCAGCGGGCGCCGCCATGACCGCCGCCAGGGCCGACGCCCCCGTCAACAACGCGCGCCGCGCTCCGGAAAACCTCATCATGGCCGATCCTCCCGCCGTTCATGTTCTTCGTGACGCGACGGTAACGGACGGACGCAGGCGAACAAGGCCCGTACCGGTCCCTATTCATCTTCGCGTGGCGGTGTGTCCCGATAGCGACACCACGACCGCTGGCGGGCGTCACGATCGGAGGGCAGCGGCGATGAGCGCGCTGACTGATCTGACAGCCATCGCTCTCCGTCACGACCCGGCGTTTCCGCCTCCGCTGTCCCGCTAGGACGTCATCGGCTCTCTGTTACTCCAGTCCCCGAGCATGATCCCGTGCTCGGCGAGCCGGCCTTTCGACCGGTTCCACCCCGCCCTTCCCCCTTGGCGCACCCCTTGCTACAGGCCCGCGCAAGACCGATTTTCCGACCACGCCCGCGAGGCTTACGCGCGTCCCCCGCCGCGCCGCACGGGCTCCCATCACGAGGACCCGCATGACCGCCACCGGCCCCGCCCCGTCGCCCGCCACCACGAACGACACTTTGAACGCCCGCCGCACGCTCGACGTGAACGGCAAGACCTATGGCTACTACGCCCTCGACGCCGCGGCGAAGTTCGGCGACGTGTCGCGCCTCCCCTTCTCGATGCGCGTGCTCCTCGAGAACATGCTGCGCTTCGAGGACGGCGTGACCGTCTCGGTCGACGACGTCCAGGCGATCGTCGAATGGGCCGACAACCCCGTCCAGCCGAACCGCGAGAACCAGTACCGCCCGGCGCGCGTGCTGATGCAGGACTTCACGGGCGTCCCCTGCGTCGTCGACCTCGCGGCCATGCGCGACGCGATCACCAAGCTCGGCGGCGACGCGGCCAAGATCAACCCGCAGGTCCCCGTCCATCTCGTCATCGACCACTCGGTCACCGTGGACGAGTTCGGCAGCCCGCGGGCCATCGGCGACAACATGGCGCTGGAGTACGAGCGCAACATCGAGCGCTACGAGTTCCTGAAATGGGGGTCGAAGGCGCTCGACGGCTTCCAGGTCGTGCCGCCGGGCACCGGCATCTGCCACCAGGTCAACCTCGAATACATCGCGCAGGGCGTATGGTCGGCCGAGACCGCGGGCGAGGCGGTCGCCTATCCCGACACGCTGGTCGGCACCGACAGCCACACCACCATGATCAACGGCTTGGGCGTGCTGGGCTGGGGCGTGGGCGGCATCGAGGCGGAGGCCGCGATGCTCGGCCAGCCCGTGTCCATGCTCATCCCGGAGGTGGTCGGCTTCAAGCTGACGGGTTCGCTCGCCGAGGGCATCACCGCCACCGACCTCGTCCTCACCGTCACCCAGATGCTGCGCCAGAAGGGCGTGGTCGGCCGCTTCGTCGAGTTCTACGGCCCCGGCCTCGATCACATGACGCTGGAGGAGCGGGCGACGATCGCGAACATGGCCCCCGAATACGGCGCCACCTGCGGCTTCTTCCCGATCGACGGCAAGACGATCGACTATCTCCGCCTGACCGCGCGTCCGGCGGAAGTGATCACGCTGACCGAGGCCTACGCCAAAGCGAACGGCTTCTGGCGCGACGCCGGCGCTCCTGATCCCGTCTTCACCGACACGCTGGAGCTCGACATGGGCACGGTGGTCGCGTCGCTCGCCGGGCCGAAGCGCCCGCAGGACCGCGTGTCGCTCAACAAGGTCGACGAGGTGTTCAACGGCGACCTCCACAAGGTCTACCACAAGGACCGCCCGGCGCGCGCCGCGGTCGCCGACCGCGATCACGACATCGGCGACGGCGACGTGGTCATCGCCGCCATCACGAGCTGCACCAACACCTCCAACCCCTCCGTCCTCGTCGCCGCCGGCCTCGTGGCGCGGAAGGCGCGCGCGCTCGGCCTGGCGCCTAAGCCCTGGGTGAAGACCTCGCTCGCGCCCGGCTCGCAGGTGGTGACCGACTACCTCACCAAGGCCGGCCTCACCGCCGACCTCGACGCGATGGGCTTCAACCTCGTCGGCTACGGCTGCACGACCTGCATCGGCAACTCCGGCCCGCTGCCGGCCCCGATCAGCGCCGCGATCAACGAGAACGACCTGGTCGCCGCCTCCGTCCTGTCGGGCAACCGCAACTTCGAGGGCCGCGTCTCGCCCGACGTCCGCGCCAACTTCCTGGCCAGCCCGCCGCTCGTCGTGGCCTACGCGCTCAAGGGCACGGTGACCGAGGACATGGTCGAGACGCCGATCGGCGAGGGCACGGACGGCCCCGTGTACCTGAAGGACATCTGGCCCTCGAACGAGGAGGTGGCCTCCGTCATGGCCGCCAATATCGACGCCGGCATGTTCGCCAGCCGCTACGGGAACGTCTACCAGGGCGACGACAAGTGGCGCGGCATCGACGTGCTCCCGTCCGACACCTTCCAGTGGCGCGCCGGCTCCACCTACGTCGCCAACCCGCCCTATTTCGAGGGCATGGAGATGACGCCTAAGGCCGTGGGCGACATCCGCGACGCGAAGCTCTTGGCCGTGCTCGGCGACAGCATCACCACCGACCACATCAGCCCGGCCGGTTCGATCAAGGCGGACAGCCCGGCCGGCAAGTACCTGCAGGAGCATCAGGTCAGCCGCGCCGACTTCAACAGCTACGGCGCGCGTCGCGGCCACCACGACGTCATGATGCGCGGCACCTTCGCCAACATCCGCATCCGCAACGAGATGGTCCCCGGCGTCGAAGGCGGCATGACCCGCTACGACGGCGAGGTCATGCCGATCTACGACGCCGCCATGCGCCACAAGGCCGACGGCACGCCGTTGGTGGTCGTCGCGGGCAAGGAGTACGGCACCGGCTCCAGCCGCGACTGGGCGGCCAAGGGCACCAACCTGCTCGGCGTCCGCGCCGTGATCGCCGAGTCGTTCGAGCGCATCCATCGCTCCAACCTCGTCGGCATGGGCGTGCTGCCTCTCCAGTTCGCCGACGGCGTCACCCGCCAGTCGCTCGGGCTGACGGGCGACGAGGCCTTCACGATCGAAGGCGTCGCCGGCCTGCGCCCCCGCCAGGACGTGACCGTGACCCTCGCCCGCGCCAACGGCTCGACGGAGACGTTCCAGGCCCGCTGCCGGATCGATACCGTCAACGAGCTGGAGTATTTCCTGAACGGCGGCATCCTCCAGTACGTGCTGCGCAAGCTCGCCGCTTGAGCGCGTACGAATGGATGGTGGAGGCCGTCGGCTGGGCCGGCGGCTTCCTCATCCTCGCCGCCTACGCCTTGCTCTCGATGGGCAGGGTCACCGGCCGCTCACCGCTCTACCAGGGCATGAACATCGTCGGCGCGGCCGGCTTCATCGTGAACGGCTGGCACCACGGCGCGCTGCCCTCGACCGCGCTCAACGTCGTGTGGATGGCGATCGGCGTCGCGACTTTGATCCGCGCGAGGGCCTAACGTCCCTCTCCCATCGGGAGAGGGAGGGAGCCGTCCGAAGGACGGCGGAAGGGTGAGGGTGAGCGCTCAGGGCGCCGCACCCGTCACCCTCACCCCGCGCTGCTACGCAGCTTGCCCCTCTCCCGATGGGAGAGGGGTCACTGTCCCGCCACCGCCCGCGGCCGGGCGTATAGGAAGTAGACCGCGAGCCCGCCCAGGTTCCAGAGCAGGAAATAGAGCTGGGTCGAACTCGGCAGGCTCCAGAACAGGTAGAGGCAGCCCCCGATCGCGAACGGCGCCACGACCCAGGCCGCCGGCGTCCGGAAGCTCCGCGGGCCGTGCGGATCGCGCCGGCGCAGGACGAGCACGCACACCGCCACGGCGACGAACGCCGCCAGCGTCCCCGCGTTCGCCAGCGCCGCGATCTCGCCGAGCGGCAACAGTCCCGCGATCACCGCCACGATCGCCGCCGTCACCAGCGTGATCCGGACCGGCGATCCCCGCCGCGACACCGTCGCGAGCGACGCCGGCAGCAGCCCGTCGCGCGCCATGGTGAAGAAGATGCGGCTCTGCCCGAACAGGAAGGCGAGCAGCACCGTCGGCAAGGCGATCACCGCCGACAGCGCTAGGAAGCGCGCCACGCCCGGCCGCCCCAGCTCCCGCAGGATCATCGCCAGCGGCTCGGCCGAGCCCGCGAAGCGCCCGTATGACAAGGCCCCCACCGCCGCGACCGCGACCAGCATGTAGATGAGGACGCACGCGACCATCGACCCGACGATCCCGATCGCGAGATCACGGCCGGGGTTCTTCGTCTCCTCCGCCGCCGTCGAGATCGCGTCGAAGCCGTAAAAGGCGAAGAAGATGATCGCCGCCGCCGCCATCACGCCCCGCTCGACGCCGTCGGCGCCAGGCGCTTTCGGAAAGCCGAACGGCATGAACGGCTCGAGGTTCGCCCGGTCGAAGTAAGGCAGCGCCACGCCCACGAACACCGCCAGCGCCACGATCTTGAGGCCGACGAGGACCGCGTTCAGCGTCGCCGACTCCTTGGTGCCCAGGCACAGCAGCCCGGCCACCACCGCGATGATGAACACGGCGGGCAGGTTGACGACCCCGCCCAGCTCCGGCCCCTTGGTCATCGCGTCCGGGAAACCGAACGCGCCTTGGAGGAGCGGCGCGGCGTATCCCGACCAGCCCACCGCCACGGTGGACACGACCAGCGAATACTCCAGGATCAGCGACCAGCCGATCACCCAGGCGATGATCTCGCCCAGCACCGCGTAGCTGTAGGTGTAGGCGCTTCCCGACGCCGGGATGGTGGTCGCCATCTCGGCGTAGCAGAGCGCGGCGCACGCGCAGATCGCGCCCGCGATCGCGAAGCTCAGGATCACCGACGGGCCCGCCAGCCCCGCGCCGACGCCGATCAGCGTCAGGATGCCCGTGCCCACGATCGCGCCCACGCCCAGCGCCACCAGATGCGGCCAGGACAGGGTGCGCGCGAGCGCGGTCTCCTTGGGTTCCGGCCGGACGACCTTGCGCCGGAACAGGCTCACCAGACCTGCACCCGCTTCTCCGGCGGCAGGTAGAGCGCGTCGCCCGGCTTCACGCCGAACGCGGCGTACCAGTCGTCCAGGTTGCGCACCGTCTGCGCCCGGAAGCGGCCGGGCGCGTGGACGTCGGTCGCGACCTGGCCGCGCAGCGCCTTTTCGCGCGCCTTGCCCGCCCAGGTCTGGGCGTAGGCGAGGAAGAAGCGCTGGTCGCCCGTCATCCCGTCGATCACCGGCGCAGGCCGTCCGCCGAGCGACGCGCGGTACGCGTCGTGCGCGGCGGCGAGGCCGGCGACGTCGGCGATGTTCTCGCCCAGCGTCAGCTTGCCGTTGACCTTCAGCCCCGGCAGCGCCTCGTACGCGTCGTACTGCGCCACCAGCGCCTCGCCTTGGGCGCCGAAGCGCTGGAGGTCGGCGGGCGTCCACCAGTTGCGCAGCCGCCCGCTGGAGTCGAAGTCCGCGCCGAGATTGTCGAAGCCGTGCGTGATCTCGTGCCCGATCACAGCGCCGATCGAGCCGTAGTTCGCCGCCGCGTCGCGCTTCGGGTCGTAGAAGGGCGCTTCCAGGATCGCGGCCGGGAAGTTGAGCGCGTTCTGGAGCGGCAGGTTGACCGCGTTCACCGTCTGCGGCGTCATCCACCATTCGGCGCGATCGACCGGCCGGCCGATCTTGGCGAGCTGATGCCGGGTTTCCTGGCGTTGGGCGTTGCGCAGGTTGGCGACGGGCGCGTCAGAGCTGACCACCAGCCCTTCGTAGCTCCGCCAGCGCTCGGGGTAGCCCACGCCGACCTGCATCGTCGCGATCTTGCGCCGCGCCTCCGCCTTGGTCGCGGGCTGCATCCAGTCGAGCCCGGCCACCCGCTTGTCGAAGGAGGCGAGGATGTTCTTCACCATCCCCTGGATGTCCGCCTTGGACGAGGCGGGGAAGTAACGCTGCGCGTAGATGCGCCCCACCGCGTCGCCGAGCGCGCCGTTCACCGCCGAGATGGCGCGCTTGTCGCGCGGCCGCGGCGCGGTCGTGCCCTGGAGCGTCCGGCCGTAGAAGTCGAAATAGGCCTCGTCGAACGCGCGCGGCAGCACCGCCGCCACCTCGTTGACCCGGTGGAAGCGCAGCCAGTCCCGCCAGTCCGCCAGCGGCTCGGTTGCGACGAGCGCGGCGAGCTTCGCGACCGGCTCGGGATGCCAGACGATGAACTCGCGCTGCTTCGGCAGCCCGGCCGCGGTCCAATAGGCCGCCCAGTCGATGCCCGGCGCCTTCGCCTGGAAGTCGGCGCGGGTCCACGGGTTGTTCGCCTTGTGCGCGTCCTGGCTCTGCTCCAGCGTCGCGTGCGCCGTCGCGATCTTGGTCTCCAGCGCCATGACGCGCGCCGCGCGGCCCGCGGGATCGTCCAGCCCCGCCAGGCTCATCACCTTCGCGATGTACGCCTGATAGGCGCGGCGGAGCTCGGCCATCTGCGGCGTCTGCGAGACGTAATAGTCGCGGTCGGGCAGCCCGAGCCCGCCCTGGAGCACGTACGGCACCGTCTCGGCGGGCTTGCTGAAATGCTGCGAGACGAACAGCCCGAACAGGTTCTCCGTGCGGAAGTCGGTCGCATTGAGCGGGTCGACATCGACCTGCGTGAACGCGCCCAGCACCCGCGACAGGCCGGCCTTGTCGCGGACGTCCTCGATCAGGCGGAAGTCGGGCTGGAGCGGCGCGGTCCCCAGCGCCTCGATGCGCGCGGTGTCGAGGAACGCCCGGTGGTAGTCGGCGATGCGCCGCTCGTCGGTGCCGGGCGCGGCGCGCGCCGCCGCCGCGACGATCTCCGCGTTGCGGCGCTCGGCCAAGAGCTGGGTCTGGAGCGACAGGCTGACGCCCGACCGGTCCGCGGGGATCTCGGTCCGCTGGCGCCACGCGCCGTTGGCGTGGGCGTCGAAATCGTCGCCCGGCTTGACCGCCTGGTCGATCGCGGTCCGGTCGACGCCGGCGGAGACGGCGGCGGGGTTGGGCGTAGGGCCGGTTTGGGCCATGGCGGTGGACGCGAGCAGGGCGGCGGTGATCAGGACGAGACGCATACGGGTGGTCGGCTCCCGGAAAGGACGGAACCGGGACAGGCTAGTGCAGCCGCGAGCGTTACGCCAGCGTCACGGCAGCGTCAGGGGGCGAGCGGCCGGGCTCCTTCCGCGCGGACGCCGCCGGCGCCCGCGGTGACCGTGGCGCCCACCATGCCCCCGCCGACCTGGAACGGCCCCATCTGCTGGAGCGGGGTGCGCTTGTACTGAAGGCGCTGCCGCTCCGCCGCGACCGCTTCGTGGCGCGGGTCGCCGGGATCGCGGACGACGAACGGGACGCGGAACCGGTCGGCGTTGCGCAAGCCGCAAACGGTGACGTCCGTCGAATGGGGGTCGACGACGCAGCGCCGCTCGACGGACAGTTTCTCGCGCGCCGCCGTCAGCGCGGGTTCGAACGCTTCGGCGAGCAGCAGCAGGACGAGCATGAGCGCCTCCCTTCTCCGCGCCCATCCTGCCGCGCGCGCGACCGCGACGCCAGCGCTATTTGGGCAGCGGGGCCGACAGGATGCGCCGCGGCGGCCGGGTGCAGATGGTGGGTCCGGTGACCGCGCAACGCCGGCCGTCGTCGCGCACCGCGCGGTCCTTGCCCGTGGCGCCCGCGGCCTCGCCGTCGACGTCGATCCGGAACTCCGCATCGGGCGACGGCGCGTCGCAGGACGAGCCGTCCGGGCGCTCGCACCCGGCCTTCAACCGCTCGCGCGCGCCCTCCACCAACGCGTCCGCGCTCTGCGCCGATAGGAGCAGCGTCAGCGCAGCCGCGATCACCCCGTCACCGGCGCGACGCCCAGCCGCGGCAGCTCGATCGCGGGGCACCGGTCCATGACGACGGTCAACCCCGCCGCCTCCGCACGGGCGGCCGCCGCCTCGTTCACCACGCCCAGCTGCATCCACACCGCCTTGGCGCCGACCGCGATCGCCTCGTCGACCGCCTCGCCCGCGGCCTCGGACCGTCGGAAGACGTCGACCATGTCGATCGGGTCGCCCAGGTCGCGCAACGACCCGAACACGAACTCGCCATGGACGTGTTCGCCCGGGATCTGCGGGTTGACGGGGATCACGCGGTACCCGTGCTCCTGCAACGTCCGCATCACGCGCCAGCTCGGCCGGTCGGGCCGGTCGGACGCCCCGACCAGCGCGACCGTGCGCACGCCCTCCAGCAGCGCCTTGATGTCCTCGTCGCGCGTCAACGGCATGCCGACTCTCCTCTCCAGTTCCAGCGTTCCAGAAGCTCAGCCGTTCCGCCCGGCATCACCGGCCAACCACGCAGCGACCCGGTCGGCGATGGGTCGGAACACGGTGTCGTCGTCGCGCGCCGCGGGCGGCTCGCCGGCGTCCGACGCCTCGCGGATGCCGATCGACAAGGGCACGCGGCCCAGGAACGGCACGCCCAGCCGCGCGGCCTCCGCTTCCGCGCCGCCGCGGCCGAACGGGTCGGAGACGACGCCGCAATGCGGGCAGGCGTACCCGGCCATGTTCTCGACCACCCCGACGATCGGCACGCCGGCGGTGTTGAACAGGTCGATCGCGCGCGCGGCGTCGATCAGCGCCAGGTCCTGCGGCGTCGACACGATCACCGCGCCCGCCGGCTTGTGCTTCTGCACCATGCTCAGCTGGACGTCGCCCGTGCCCGGCGGCAGGTCGACGACCAGCGTGTCTGCCACGCCCCAGTCGCCCTCGACCAGCTGCCCCAGCGCGCCCGCCGCCATCGGCCCGCGCCACGCCAGCGCGCGGCCCGGCTCGACCAGCTGCCCCATCGACAGCATCGGCACGCCATAGGGCGTCGCCACGGGGAGCAGCTGCTTGTCGCGCGCCTCCGGCCTGATGCCTTCGGCACGCATCAGCCGCGGCTGGGACGGCCCGTAGATGTCGGCGTCGACCAGCCCGACCCGCCGCCCGCCCCGCGCCAGCGCGATCGCGAGGTTGGCGGCGACCGTCGACTTGCCGACCCCGCCCTTGCCGCTCGCCACCGCCAGGAGCTTCCGGCCGACCCGCTCCGCGGTGACCGCGACCCGCACCTCCGCGACGCCCGGCACGGCCAGCGCCGCCGCGCGCACCCGCGCCTCCAGCGCGTCGCGCTCCTCGCCCGACAGCCCGGTCGCGTCCAGCACCACGCCGATGCGCGCCTCGTCCGCGCGGACGTTCGCGCGGGGGCCCGCCACGGCCGCGACCGCCGCCTTCACCGCATCCAGATCGATCATGGCGCGCCCATAGGCCCGGAGCGGACGCACGCCACTGTTTTTCGTCGCGCGGCCTTCCTATAACGTCGGTATGACGACTTTCCGGGGCTGGTTCTCACGCCCGACGATTTCCCGCGCGAGCCCCTGGGGGGGCGATGGCAACAACGGCGGCGGCGAGAGCGGCCCGCGCAATCCATGGGCGGTCCCGCCCGGCGGGCGCAAAGGCCCGCAGAAACCGACCGCGCTCGACGAGTTCCTGCAAAAGGCGCGGGGCGGCGGAGGCGGCGGAGGCGGCTTCCCCGGCGGCCTGCCCAATCCCGGCTCGCGCGGCCTGTGGCTGGTCGGCGCGGCGATCCTGTTCGCGCTCTGGATCCTGTTCACCTCCGTCCACAACATCGCGCCGCAGGAGCGCGCGGTGGTGACGTACTTCGGCAGCTACGGCGGCACGCTGGAGCCCGGCATCCGCTTCACGCTCCCCGCTCCCATATCCAGCGTCCAGAAGATCGACGTCCAGCAGATCCGCGAGGAGAACTTCCCGGAAGGCGCCGCCGAGAACCTGGTGCTCACCCGCGACCGGTCGCTCGTCGACCTGGCCTACGCGGTGCGCTGGAGCATCTCCAATCCTGAGAACTACGTCTTCCAGCTCGCGGACCCCAAGGCCACCGTGCGCGCCACCGCCGAGAGCGCGATGCGCGAAGCGGTCGCCAACGTGACGCTCGACCAGGCGATCACGTCGGACCGCGCGCTCGTCGAAGCGGCGGTGCAGGAGCGGATGCAGCGCGTCCTCGACGAATACGGCGCCGGCATCCGCATCCAGGGCGTGGCGATCCGTCAGGCGGACCCGCCCGAGCAGGTCAACGAGGCGTTCAAGGACGTCACCGCCGCCCAGCAGAACGCGTCCACGCTGCGGAACCAGGCGCAGGCCTACGCCCAGCAGAAGACCGCGCTGGCGCAGGGCGAGGCCGCCGCGTTCGACGCCTATTACGAGCAGTACCGGCTGGCGCCCGAAGTGACGCGCCGCCGCATGTATTACGAGACCATGGAGGCCGTGCTGGCCAAGACCGACAAGACGATCGTCGAGACCCCGGGCGTCACCCCCTACCTGCCCCTCGACCGCGCGCGTCGCGTCGTCGAGCCGACCGTCCAGAGCGGCCAGCCCGCCGCCCAGCCCACTCCGCAGACGGGGGCGGCGCGATGAACCCGGCGCTCCTCCGCAACCCCGTGGTGCTCGGCATCGCGGCGCTGTTCCTGATCATCCTCGCCGCCGCCACCTTCGCGGTGGTGCCGGAGACCAAGCAGGCGGTGATCCTGCGCCTCCAGGAGCCGGTCAACGTCGTCAACGAGTATCGCCGCGGCGAGGTCTTCGGCCGGACGGAGGCGGGCGTCATCGCGCGCATCCCGTTCATCGACCGCATCGTCTGGGTCGACAAGCGCGTCCTCGACGTCGAGCAGGACAACCAGCAGGTCCTGTCGTCCGACCAGCTCCGCCTCGAGGTCGACGCCTTCGCCCGCTTCCGCGTCGTCGACCCGCTCAAGATGGTGGTGACCGCCGGTTCCGAGACCCGCGTCACCGAGACGCTGCGCCCGCTGCTCGGCAACGCGATCCGCAACGAGCTCGGCCGCCAGCCCTTCTCCGTGCTCCTCAGCCCGGAGCGCGGCCGGATCATGGACAACATCCAGGCCGGCCTCCAGCGCACCGCGTCGCTCTACGGCGTCCAGATCGTCGACGTGCGCATCAAGCACGCCGACCTGCCGGACGGCAGCCCGCTCGACTCCGCGCTCCAGCAGATGCGCTCGGCGCGCGAGCAGCAGGCGGCGACCATCCGCGCGCAGGGGCAGCGCGAGGCGCAGATCATCCGCGCCCGGGCCGACGCCAACGCCGCGCGCATCTACGCCGAGGCGTTCAACAAGGACGCCGGCGCCTACGACTTCTACCGCGCGATGCAGAGCTATCGGCGCACGTTCGGCGCCGACGGGGGTCCACCGCCCGAGGGGTCGACCAACATGATCCTGTCGCCGGGCAACGAGTATCTACGGAACTTCGAGGGGCGGGGGCAGTAGGATCGGGAGCCACTTGAATCCGGTTCCGGGCTTTCTGACATCGCCGTTCATATTCAATGGGCGTTCAGGGTGGACCGACTACGGTCGTGGTCATCCGAACGACGAATCGAGAGGACCCACCACACCGTGCGCTACGCCTACGCCACCATCAGCGCCCTTCTCCTCGGCGGCGCGACCGCTACCGTCGCGCTTCAGCCCTCCAACGCCCAGACCGCGCAGAACGAGCCCGGCATGATCCAGTCCGCGGCGCCCCGCCCCGGCGCGCCGATGAGCTTCGCCGACATGGTCGCGCGGCTCCAGCCGGCCGTGGTCAACATCTCGACCCGCCAGTCGATCCAGGTCTCGCAGTCGGCCAACCCCTTCGCCGGCACCCCCTTCGCCGAGCTGTTCGGCCAGTTCGGCGGCGGCCGCGGCGCGCCGGGCGGCCAGGGCGGCACCCCGCCCCAGCGCCGCGAGGGCGCCTCGCTCGGCTCCGGCTTCATCATCTCGGCCGACGGCTACGTCGTCACCAACAACCACGTGATCGCGCCCGGCGCGCGCGGCGCGTCCGTCGACTCGATCACCGTGACGCTGCCCGACCGCAAGGAGTACACCGCGCGCGTCGTCGGCCGTGATCCCGAGTCGGATCTCGCGCTGCTCAAGATCGACGCGCGCAACCTGCCCTTCGTCCGCTTCGGCGACTCGTCGCGCACCCGTGTGGGCGACTGGGTGGTCGCGATCGGCAACCCGTTCGGCCTGGGCGGCAGCGTCACCGCCGGCATCGTGTCGGCCGTCCACCGCGTCACCGAGACCGGCGGGCGCGAGCGCTTCATCCAGACGGACGCCGCGATCAACCAGGGCAATTCGGGCGGCCCGATGTTCGACCTGAACGGCAACGTCATCGGCATCAACAGCCAGATCTTCTCGCAGTCGGGCGGCAACATCGGCATCGGCTTCGCCATCCCGTCCGAAGAGGCGCGCCCGATCATCGACACGCTGATGCGCGGCGCCACCGTCCGCCGCGGCTATCTCGGCGTCGGCATCCAGCCGCTGACCGACGACCTCGCCCAGGCGCTGGGGCTGCCGCAGGACCGCGGCGAGCTGATCAGCCGCGTCGAGCCCGGCGAGGCGGGCGCGCGCGCAGGGCTCCGTCCCGGCGACGTCGTCACTCGGATCAACGGCCGCGAGGTCACGCCTGAGCAGACGCTGTCCTACCTGATCGCGAACACCGCGCCGGGCGGCCAGGTCCGCCTCGACGTGATCCGAGACGGCCGTCCGACCACGATCAACGCGACGGTCGGCACCCGTCCGACGCAGGAGCAGATCGCGTCGCTCGACGGCGGCGAGGAGAGCGACGGCCTGCCCGAGGACACCGGCCCCACCCCACGCGCGCCGGCCGCCGCCACGCTCGGGCTGAACGTCGTGCCGCTGACCCCGCAGATCGCGCGGTCGCTGGGCGTCGACTCGACGGTGTCGGGCGTCGCGGTGGCGGGCGTCGACCCCTCCAGCGACGCGGCGTCGAAGCTCCGCCGCGGCGACGTGATCGTCTCGGTCAACCGCCAGCCCGTCCGCTCGGCGGCCGAGGTCGCGTCCCAGGTCGCCGCCGCCCGCCAGGCGGGCCGCGAGCAGGTGCTCCTCTTCGTCCAGCGCGGCCGCGGCGCCGGCGGCTTCATCGCGGTCCGCACCCGCGGCTGACGCTTTTCGCTGTTGAAGCATAGACCGCCGTCCGGGCCATCCCGGGCGGCGGTTTCCGTTTCCGCGGGCCGCGACCGGCGCTATCCCTTCTGCGATCGGAACGGGGGAACGGCATGGACGGCATCTTCATCGGCGCGAGCCTCGGTGGCGAGCCGCAGGTCCTGCCGCTCCGCCGCGCCAACCGCCACGGCCTGATCGCGGGCGCGACCGGGACCGGCAAGACCGTCACCGTCCAGGGTCTGATCGAGGGCTTCTCCGCCGCCGGTGTCCCCTGTTTCGTCGCCGACGTGAAAGGCGACCTCTCGGGCCTCGCCATGCCCGGCTCGCCGCGATCCAAGCTCCACGCCGCCTTCGCCGAGCGTGCCGCGCGGATCGGCGACGCCGGCTGGGCGTATCGCGCGGCACCCGTCCAGTTCTGGGACCTGTACGGCGAGCAGGGCCACCCCATCCGCACCACCGTGTCCGAGATGGGCCCGCTCCTCCTCGCGCGCCTCCTAGGGCTGAACGAGACGCAGGAAGGCGTTCTTGCCATCGCCTTCCACCTGGCCGACGAAGAAGGCCTGCTCCTCCTCGACCTCGACGACCTCCAGTCGATGCTCGCCGAATGCGCCGCGCGCGCGCCCGAGCTCACCGCGACGCTCGGCAACGTGTCGAAGCAGTCGGTCGGCGCGATCCAGCGCGCGCTGCTCCAGCTACGCGCCCAGGGAGGCGACGAGTTCTTCGGCGAGCCCGCGCTCGACCTGGCCGACTTCCTCAGCGTGGACGAGGAGGGCCGCGGCGTCGTCAACATCCTCGCCGCCGACAAGCTGATGGCCGCGCCCAAGCTCTACGCGACCTTCCTCCTCTGGCTCCTGTCCGAGCTGTGGGAGACGCTTCCCGAGATCGGCGATCCCGACAAGCCCGTGCTCGTCTTCATCTTCGACGAAGCGCACCTGCTGTTCGACGACGCGCCTCCCGCGCTCGTCGACAAGGTCGAGCAGGTCGTCCGCCTGATCCGTTCGAAGGGGGTCGGCGTCTATTTCGTCACCCAGAACCCGCTCGACATCCCCGACGGCGTCGGCGGGCAGCTCGGCCACCGCGTCCAGCACGCCTTGCGCGCCTTCACCCCGCGCGAGCAGGCGGCGGTGCGCGCGGCCGCGACCACCTTTCGCGCCAATCCGGACATCGACGTGGAGACCGCGATCACCGAGCTCGCGGTCGGCGAGGCGCTCGTCTCCTTGCTCCAGCCCGACGGCGCGCCCTCGCCCGTCCAGCGGACGCTGATCCGCGCGCCGGGGTCCCGCGTCGGCCCCGTCACCCCCGCCGAGCGCCGCGTGCTCGTCGACACGGACGCGGTGGGCGCGAAGTACGACGTCCGGATCGACCGCGACTCCGCGCACGAGATCCTGACCGGCAAGGCGGAAGCCGCGGCCGGCGCCGCGACCGCGGCGCGCGCCCAGGCCGACGCCGAGAAGGCTGCGCAAGCCCAGGCCAAGGCCGAGCGCGCGGCCCGGCGCGAGCAGGCGCGCCTCGACCGCGAGGCGACGAACTCGCCCGCCGCGCGCATGACGCGCTCCGCGACCTCGGCGGTCGGCCGCCAGGTCGCCTCCGAGATCACGCGCGCCGTGTTCGGCCGATCCACGGCCGGCCGCATCGGCGGGGCGCTCGTGCGCGGGATCCTAGGCGGGCTGTTCCGGGGGCGCTAAGGTCGCCCCCATGCTGCTCGCCCTACTCCTCGTCGCCCAGGAGCCTCAGCCCGAGCGCTTCTCCATCCTCCTCGACCAGCCCTGCGACGCCGATGCGCGCGCGAAAGCGGCCGCGCGGGGCGAAGTGCTGGTCTGCGCCGACGGCGAGAGCGAACGCCTGCCGCTCCCCGACGAGCGCGTGCCGACCGGCCCCGTGGCGAGCAACCCCTATCTCCGCGGCACGGAGGCGATGGCGCTGGAAGCCACGCCCTGCGCCGCGCGGCAGGAAGGATGCCAGGTCGGCTTCGGCCAGCCGATCGTCGCCGCGGCGCTGAAGGGGCTGATCGACCTCGCCAAGGACGCGACCGCGAAGAAGCCCGACAAGCGCGGCCGCGTGCCCATCGACATCTCGGAACCCTGAGCGCCGCTACTCCAGGATGTGCATCCACATCGGCGCGCCGCGAAGGCTCTGCGACCCGCGCAGGCGCTCCAGCGCTTGGGCCACCGCGCGCTCCGGCCCTTCATGCGTCACGATCGCCACCAGGACGCCGCCGTCGGCCGCCGCCCCGCGCTGGATCAGGCTCTCGATCGACACGCCCGCGTCGCGCATCGCCGCCGCGATCTCCGCCAGCACGCCGACCCGGTCCTCGACCGTGAAGCGCAGATAGGCGCGACCCCGCCGCTCGCCCGCGTCGGCCGGCTCCGCGCGCTGGAGCGCGTCGGCCGTCATCGCGAAGGGCGGCCCGGCCACCCCTCGCGCGATGTCGATCAGGTCCGCCACCACCGCGCTCGCCGTCGGCCCGGCGCCGGCGCCCGCGCCCTGGAACAGCAGGCGGCCGACGAAGTCACCCTCCGCCACTACCGCGTTGGTCGCGCCCGTCACATGCGCCAGCGGATGGCTCAACGGCACCAGATAGGGGTGGACGCGCTGGAACAGCCCGCCCGCGCCCGCCTCGGCCACGCCCAGCAGGCGCACGCGGTAGCCGAGCGCCGCGGCCTCCGCGATGTCGGCCGCCAGCACATGGCGCACGCCCGTCAACGCCACGTCGCCGAACGCCGGCTCCGTCCCGAACGCCAGGCTGGCGAGGATCGCGAGCTTGTGCCCGGCGTCCACCCCGTCGATGTCGAAGCTCGGATCGGCCTCGGCAAAGCCCGCCGCTTGCGCCTCGCGGAGCACTTCCTCGAAGTCGCGGCCTTCGGCCTCCACCATGGACAGGATGAAGTTGCACGTGCCGTTGAGCACGCCGTAGACCTGTCCGATCCGGTTCGCCGCCGCTCCCTCGCGCAGGCCCTTGATCACCGGCACGCCGCCCGCGACCGCCGCCTCGAATTTCAGCGACGCGCCCGTCGCCTCCGCCCCGCGGGCCAGCTCCATGCCATGATGCGCCAGCATCGCCTTGTTCGCGGTGACCAGGCCCTTGCCCCCGGCCAACGCCGCGCGCGCCAGCGCCAGCGCGGGGCCGTCAGATCCGCCGACCAGCTCGACCACCACGTCCACGTCCGCCCGCTCCGCGAGCGCGCGGGTGTCGTCCTCCCACGCGAAGCGCGCGAGATCGACGCCCCGGTCCTTGAACCGGTCGCGCGCCGACACGGCGACGACCTCGATCGCCCGCCCGGCTCGCCGGGCGATCAGCTCGGCGTTGGCGTCCAGCAGGCGCACGACGCCCGCTCCCACCGTCCCCAGCCCGGCGAGCGCGATGCGCAGCGGTTCGGTAGCAGCCACCCTGATCCCCCTTTCCGTCATGCCGGACTCGATCCGGCATCCACGCGCGTCCGCCCGGTCGGAAACGCCTTCGCGAACACAGGAACCGCGCATGGACCCCGGGTCAAGCCCGGGGTGACGGCTAGGGCTGGTCCACCCGGTAGTGGATCGGCTTGAACGTCCCGCCGTTCGAGTCCGGCGCGGAGCAGGCGGTCAGCCCGACGATCAGGTCCATCGCCGCCCGGAACACGATCCGGTCGCCCGCCTTGGAGACGGGCGGCAGCACCTTGAGCTTGCCCGACGGGTCGACCGGCACGTTCATGAAGCAGTTGAACGCCACCGGGATCCGGTCCGGCCCGATCCCGTACGGCTCCAGCGCCGCGGCGAGATTGCCGAAGCACCCCCGATGCGGCGGCAGCTGCGGGTAGAAATGGTGAAAGGTGTCGTAGGAGCAGGGCGTGAGCAGGAAGTCGTGGACGCCCACATCATCCTCCACGATCTCGAGCAGGACGCGCGACCGGTTGGAGTAGAGCTTGTGCCCCGTCGTCAACCGGATCGTCTCGGCGTAGTCGAGCGTCCGCCCCGACGAGATCACCTCGTCCACGTCGTCCGCGTTGAACGCCAGAAGGTCCGACACCTGCTCGCCGCGCGGGTCGATCACGGTCAGGATCTCGCCCGCCGCCATCCGGAACGCGGCGCCGCTCCGCTCGGGGATCTCGGTGAGCGGGATCACTTGGTCCGGTCGCCCTGGGCCTGATCGCCCTGGCCGTCGCCCGACCAGCGGAAGGGCGCGCGCCAGTCGGGCTCGACGATCCGGCCGCTATACTGCCGCGCCTCGCTCGCCTCGCCATGGCGCTGGAGCATGGGGTTGCGCGATCCCGCCAGCGCCTCGTCGCGCACCATGATCTTCTCGCGCATGCCCTCGTACTTGCCCTGCGCGCGCAGCCGCTCGAACTGGTCGTGGAGGTTGAACACCATGGTCGGCCGCGCGAAGCGCCGGGCGGGCCGGCTGGCGTTCGGGTGCAGCCCGACGATGAAGAAGGCCTCGCCCCCGAAGCTCAACGAGAAATGCGGCGAGGTCGGGTCGGGGCTGACGCTGCGGTCGTAATCCTGCCCGCGCCACACGTCCTTGTCCGAGATGGACTGGGCGCGGTCCCACAGCAGCCGCTCGAACTCGGCCTCGGTCAAGCCGTCCGGCCCTTCGAACACGACGGCGAAGCTGCGGAACAACGCGGGCTCGGCGCGATACTCGCCCGCGAAGCGGAGCAGCCCATCATGGATGCGCAGGTCGTCCCAGGCGCTGTTGATGCGGTCGCACGCCAGCACCTCCAGCGTCCCCTTGGCGAGAGCCGCTTTCGCGCCGACGCATGGGAAAGCCGCGGCCTCCACATGGGAATGGAGCATGCGCTCCAGATCCTCCTGCGCTTGGTGAGCCCAGGGAAACAGGGGTGTCTGCGGTGCTGGCATAGGGATATCTTGGAAAACGGATGTCGGAAGAACGGGGTTCCGCCGTTCAGACTGAATCAGCGGAGGAAGTCACATATGTAACCGGTTGGGACGGATCGAATCGGCGCTGTCCTACCGCGCGGAGTTCCGCCATCACTTGGATCATGAACGCGCCCGCCGTCCACACCCTTCATCCCCGCGGAAGCGGGGATCCATCTCCCGCCGCTTCCTCCAGGCTGACCGGTTCGGCTAAGCCCGTCCGCCCGAGATCGACCCCCGCATGCGCGACGGCAAGGGTGATATCGGAAAGCGACCCGTTCCGTATCAACATCGTCCAACTCGGGTGCCGGAATACCGCCGCATGACGCGCACCGCCGAGCTCACGCTGCGCGGCGTCCTCTTAGGCGGCGTCATCACGCTGCTGTTCACCGCCGCCAACGTCTATCTGGGGCTGAAGGTCGGGCTGACCTTCGCCACCTCCATCCCGGCCGCCGTGATCTCGATGGCGATCCTCCGCCATGTCGAGGGATCGACGATTCAGGAGAACAACATCGTCCAGACGGTGGCGTCGGCCGCGGGCACGCTGGCGGCGATCATCTTCGTGCTGCCGGGGCTGGTGATGATCGGCTGGTGGTCGAGCTTCCCTTATTGGACCACCGCCGGGATCTGCGCGACCGGCGGCGTGCTCGGCGTCCTCTTCTCCGTGCCGCTCCGCCGCGCGCTGGTGACGGGCGGCGACCTCCCCTTTCCCGAAGGCCGCGCCGCCGCCGAAGTGCTCAAGGTCGGCGTGGAGAGCCGCGAGGGCGGCGACGACGCGCGCGCCGGGCTCCACGTCATCCTGCTCGGCGCGGGCGTCGCCGCCGGATACGCGCTCCTCGCCAAGGCGCGCCTCTTCGCCGAGGAGGCGACGACCTGGTTCCGCGTCGGCGGGGGCGCCAGCGGCGCGTCGTTCGGCCTCTCCTTCGCACTGATCGGCGCGGGGCACCTCGTCGGCCTGTCGGTCGGCATGGCGATGCTCTTGGGGCTGTCGATCAGCTGGCTCTTCCTCGTCCCCTGGCTCACCGCGCGCAGTTCACAGGCCGGTCCGATCGCCGACTGGGCGGGCGGCGTCTTCTCGGCCGACGTCCGCTTCTTCGGCGCAGGGGTGATCGGGGTGGCCGCGATCTGGACGCTCGTCCGCATCGCCGGCCCGGTCGCGGGCGGCATCCGATCCGCCATGGCCGCCAACCGTGCGCGTCGCGGCGGCGAGGCGCTGGCGCTGACCGAGCGCGACCTTCCCTTCCCGCTCGTCCTCGGGGGTGCGGCGGCGACCCTGGTCCCGATCGCGATCCTCCTCTGGTCGACGCTCGCGGGCGGCCCCCTGGCCGCGTCCGCGGGACTGCTGGTCGCGGGCTCGCTCCTGTTCGTGGTCGTGATCGGCCTCGTGATCGCGTCGGTCTGCGGCTACATGGCCGGGCTGATCGGCGCGTCGAACAGCCCCGTGTCGGGCATCGGCATCCTGTCCGTCCTCGCCGCCGCGCTGCTCCTCGCCGGCCTGTTCCGCGGCCAGGTGGGGCCGGAGAACGCCGCCGCGCTCGCCGCCTATGCGCTGATCGTCACCGGCGTCGTGTTCGGCGTCGCGACCATCTCGAACGACAACCTCCAGGACCTGAAGACCGGCCAGCTCGTCGGCGCGACGCCCTGGAAGCAGCAGGTGGCGCTCGTCATCGGCGTGCTGTTCGGCTCGGCGGTGATCCCGCCGGTGCTCGACCTGCTCAACACCGCCTTCGGCTTCGCAGGGAGCGCGAACGCGGGCGTCAACGCGCTGCCGGCGCCCCAGGCGGCGCTCATCTCGTCGCTCGCGCGCGGCGTGCTCGGCGGCAGCCTCAACTGGACGATGATCGGCTGGGGCGCTCTCGCCGGGGCGATGCTCGTCCTGCTCGACGAGGCGCTTGGCGTCGCCCGCCGCCTCCGCCTGCCCCCGCTCGCGGTCGGAATCGGCGTGTACCTGCCGATGGCGGTGACGCTTCCCGTCGTGGTCGGCGCGGTGCTCGGCCATCGCT